>JAFSQZ010000045.1 GCA_017446355.1 Neisseriaceae bacterium | reverse complement strand
TCTTCTTGAAACTGTTTTTTTATCTTATATTTTTGCATTCTTTCGCTAAACATAAGATTATGGGAATTCTCCTGTGATGATACAGGTTGAAAACCAAGATTTTTTCTTAATATCAAAAATCCTTTGTAATCTTTCATACATTGGTTATCTTCAATTAAATATTGAAAGATTAACTTCAATTCAGTATCTATATCATCACTATCAAATTGAGAATTAAAGCGATTTATAACAAACGCTATTCCGTGTAATAGATTATTTTTTGTAAAAACAGAATTATACGAATAATCAGCAGTATCCAAATTCAACACATTATTGTAATTTGGATACTGATTATCTTCACAAAAAACATTTGTTTTAAATACATAATCCACATTGAGAAATCTATTTTTTAGGATAATCATATTAAAGCTGGGTATTAAAAACCATATAAACCATTGCACACAATTTCTTTATTGTTCACTTCTCAATTCACAAATATATTGTTCAGGCAGCGTTGGATTAAATGAAAATTGATGAAAAATCATTTGCATAGAAAGCTTATCATTGCGCACTGTTAAAGATTTTAATTGTTGTGTTTCGTCCACTTCACGCGTGATTTTCCAGCCCAATTGCGTCAACGAACCATCTTTTTCCAATTGATAAGGCACGCCATCAAGCCATTGTCCATTTGCCCACACCGCTAAATGTTGCACAGGAAAAACTTCGCCCAATGTTGACAAACTGAGTTGTTCTACATTTTTTGCCTGATGAATTTTTCCGTTCATATCACGAGCAATCGCACCTTGCGTATCTTGGCAAATTTGCACCAAAGTATTGCCCAAAGGCGAGTTAATATCAAAAGTTTCCATTTGTTGTGTACGCAACCAGTCAAAACCCGCAGAATAACCACTTGATTGAATTTTGACCCCCACTCGTCCACTGGCATCAAAACTTATTGTATTAAGGGTTTGCGCCTGCCAAGTACTGTTGTTTTGCACTTCACGAATACTGCCGCAAGAACACAGTAAACACGTTAAACCCAACCATAAATAAGATTTCATTTTTTTCCTTTCAGGCAGCCGGAAAACTTCATTACTTTCATTATTTTAAATATGCCTACTGTTTTCAACATCAAAACAGCAGGCATCGGTTACATTTCAGTTTTTTTATTCAGGACGCATTTGCGGGAACAAAATCACATCACGAATAGACGGTGCATCGGTCAACAACATCACCAAGCGGTCTATACCAATACCACAACCGCCTGTTGGTGGCAAACCGTATTCCATTGCGCGAATATAGTCGGCATCGTAATGCATGGCTTCATCATCGCCTGCATCTTTTTGTTCCACCTGCGCTTTAAAACGTGCTGCCTGATCTTCTGGGTCGTTCAACTCGGAATAACCATTTGCCAATTCGCGTCCCACCACAAACAATTCAAAACGCTCGGTTAAACCTGTTTTGGTATCCGATGCACGCGCCAATGGTGATACTTCCACAGGATAGTCCACAATAAACGTTGGGTTCCATAATTTGCTTTCGGCGCAACCTTCAAACAAAGCCAATTGCAAACTGCCTAAACCGCTGGCATGTGGCAAATCCTCGCCAAGTTTCACAATTTCTTGTTTTAACCACGCTTCATCATTTAACTGTTCATCAGTGTATTGTGGATTAAATTTTTTAATCGCTTGTAAAATGGTCAAACGTTCAAATGGGCTGGCTAAATCCACTTCTTTACCTTGATACACAACATTCAGGCTGCCTGAAACGGTTTTCGCCGCAGCACGAATCACATCTTCGGTCATTTGCATCATACGTTGATAATCGCTGAATGCTTCGTAAAATTCCATCATCGTAAATTCAGGATTATGACGCACCGACATACCTTCATTGCGGAAATTACGGTTAATCTCAAACACACGTTCCAAACCGCCAACCACCAAACGTTTCAAATACAATTCAGGCGCGATACGCAAATACAAAGGCATATCCAAAGCATTGTGATGCGTAATAAATGGTTTAGCGGCAGCACCGCCTGGAATGGGGTGCATCATAGGCGTTTCCACTTCTAAATAACGTTCAGACACCATAAACGAACGAATCGCCTGCACAATCTGACTGCGTTTAATAAACACATCGCGACTTTGTTCATTCGCAATCAAATCCACATAACGTTGACGATATTTGGTTTCTTGGTCAGTCAAACCTTTATGTTTATCAGGCAGCGGACGCAAAGATTTGCTCAACAAACGAATATCCGAAACACGCACCGTTAATTCGCCGTGATTGGTTTTAAACAACACACCTTCTGCGCCGATAATATCACCCATATCCCAGTGATTAAACGCATCTAAAACTTCTTGGCTCACACCTTTATTATTTAAATACAATTGGATTTTGCCACTCATATCTTGAATCGTTGCAAAACTCGCCTTACCCATTTGACGTTTCAACATCATACGTCCAGCAACCTTCACAGGAATAGCTTGTGGGTCCAATTCTTCCTTGCTTAACGCATCATATTTCTGATGCAAATCATCTGCAAACGCATCACGGCGAAAATCATTAGGAAACGCCACACCTTGTTGACGAATCGTATGCAACTTCTCGCGACGCAACGCCATAATTTGGTTTTCATCTAATTGAATATCTTCATTTAAAGGAGCTTGTTGTTCAGCCATTTTTGTTCTCATCACCTAAAATATCACACGCCAACACCATTTTCAGGCAGCTTTCAGGCAGCCTGAAAAACTCATCGGCAAAATGGGCATATTTTACGCGCATTATCGTGTTTTTTAAAGCCAGAACACACAAAACACTTCGCACATTCAGGCGGGCAGAATAGAAAACATCAAAAATCAATCATCTTATTGACACCAAAAAACCTTTACAAAACGCACCATTCCAAATAAAGTGCCACAAAATCACAGCCAAAACAGATTTAATTTTTAAAGAAATCACTAAAAAATGAAATTATTACGTATAGACCACTGGGTATTGATTTGTCAGGATTTAGAAAAAACGCTAAATTTTTACGTTAACATTTTAGGCTTGCACCACAAATGTAAAAATGGTCATCATTCTGTACATTTAGGTGAACAAAAAATCAATATTCACACCAAAAAAGGTGAATTTTCACCTTATGCCCACAATCCTCAATTCGGTTGTGAAGATTTTTGTTTAATTGCAGAAGGAAATATTTCCGATATTAAAAACGAGCTAATCAACAAAGGGATAACTCTAGAAACCGATATTGTTGAACGCAATGGTGCATTAGGAAAAATGGACAGCATCTATTTGCGCGACCCTGATGGTAATTTAGTGGAAATAGCAGTATATCGGTAATTGTCAATCTAAAATACCTGCAAAATTCCATCATATTATTACAGGCTGAAAACAAACAATAACACCGCCGAACCACCAACCGTCATTGCGAGCCTTGCAAATGCAAGGCGTGGCAATCTCCTG
>JAFSQZ010000044.1 GCA_017446355.1 Neisseriaceae bacterium | reverse complement strand
GTCATTGCGTTGTTGCGTTAGCAAACTGTGGCAATTTCCTGATTTAATGTATTGCTATCCATAGTTGGGAGATTGCCACGCCTTGCGTTGCAAGGCTCGCAATGACAAGGGGTTATTTCAATGTGTCATTACGAAAACCGCAACGCGGTCTGTGGTAATCCCCTAAACGTTTCAGTAAACCCAAAATAAAGAATTTCAGTTTAAATAGGGAGATTGCCACGCCGTTTCACGGCTCGCAATGACGTGAACTTTTAGGAGATTGCCACGCCGTTTTATGGCTCGCAATGACAGATAGCGTTTCAGGCAGCTATTTATTTTGATGATTTAAGCATTGCTTTAAAAAGGGGGTGTTGGAAAATTTAATTGTTGCAACAAAGTAATGGTTTCAAAAATCGGTAAACCCATTACGCCTGTGAAGCTGCCTGAAAGATGATTGACAAACGCGCCACCAATGCCTTGAATGCCGTATGCGCCTGCTTTGTCTAATGGTTCACCTGTGTTGATGTAGGCATCAATTTCTTCATTGGTAAGCGTTTTAAAATGAACATCGCTGCTTTGAATAAGGCTTAATGTTTGTTGTTGATAAGATACACAAACTGCGGTCAAAACTTGATGCGTATTGCCTGAAAGTTGATGCAAAATTTGATGCGCGTGTTCGGCATTATTGGGCTTGCCTAATATTTGATGATTTAGGGCAACGGTTGTATCGGCACTGATAAGCGGTGCTGCTAAATGTTGAGAGAAACTTTGTTGTGCTGCCTGATTTTTTCAATTGCCATACGTAAAACATAATCTTGTGCGGTTTCGTTAGCGTGGGGCGTTTCATCAATATTGGCAGGGCAAAGATGCGTGGTGTAACCCAATTGTTGCAATAAATCACGCCGTCTTGGGCTGGCTGAAGCTAAATAGAGTAATGGGTGCTTGTCCATACTGTTTCCAAAAAGTGCTTATTTTAGGTGATTTTGATAAAACAATTGGTGATTTTTTGAGCAAAATAAATTTTCGTAAAATAAGTCAGTATTTGGTAAAAATATTCCGTAAAATCCGTTATTTTTGAATTAAGTGTGGCAAAGCAAAATATTTTGCATCTGAACAAAATTTTTCGCTTACCATTGAATAGTTTTGAATAGTTTGTGCGTATTCAGGCAGCCTGAAAGAGTAAACAATATGAATACACAACCCAAAATCGCGCCTTTTATGCCGATGTTGTTAGCATTGGTGGTGTTTATGCAAATGCTGGACGCGTCTATTTTGAATACGGCATTGCCCAGTATGGCAAAAGATTTGAATGAATCACCATTGCATATGCAATCGGCGGTGATTTCCTACGCGTTGACTTTGGCATTGTTTATGCCGTTAAGTGGCTATTTATGCGACCGTTATGGCACAAAACAAGTGTTTTTTGTGTCGCTTTTGATTTTTGTGGCAGGTTCATTATTGTGTGCGTTGGCACCGAATTTAAATATGTTGGTGTTTGGACGTGTGGTACAAGGTATGGGTGGTGCAATGCTTTCACCTGTGCCACGCTTGATTTTGGTGCGTGCGTATGAAAAAAGTCGCTTGGTCAGTATGCTTAACTATGTGATTATGCCTGCTTTAATTGGACCAATTATTGGACCGATTGTTGGTGGTTACTTGGTGGAATGGGTTTCTTGGCATTGGATTTTTTTAATCAATTTACCAATAGGTTTGCTGGCTGCTTATTTAACGCAACGATTTTTACCTGATTTTCGTGGTGAAAACGACCAATTAACATTTGATTTTGTTGGTTTTTTATTGTTTAGCAGTGCCACAGTGGGATTGAGCTTGGCAATGGAAATCATCAATCGTCCCCAAATGTTTATGTTTGCATCGGTGTTGATATCGTTTGCATTATTATCTTTATTTTTGTATTGGCGACACAGCGACCGTGTTGCCGCGCCGCTTTATGGACGTGATTTATTGCAAGTACGCACTTTTCGCATAGGTTTATCAGGAAATTTGGCGGCGCGTTTAGGAATGGGCGCGGTGCCGTTTTTGTTGCCATTATTATTGCAAGTTGGTTTGGGACACAGTGCCACACGCGCAGGTTGGACATTGGCACCGATTGCGCTGGCATCTATTGTTGCCAAACCGTTTATTCAACCTTTAATGCGCCGTTTTGGTTACCGCCGATTGTTGATGATGAATACGTGGGCGGTGAGCATATTGATTGCATCTTTTGCACTGGTAAGCCCTGATACGCCGTTTGGATTACTGTTGCCACAATTATTGATATTGGGTATGTGTAACTCTATTCAATTTACCGCGATGAATTCGCTGACATTAGCCGATTTACAGCCCCATCAAGCAGGTTCAGGCAGCAGTTTAATGTCGGTGAATCAACAGCTTTCTTTGGGTTTTGGTGTGTCAATTGGTGCGGCGATTTTGCAGTTTTTCAGTCAAGCCACTTGGTTGAAGGATTTGCAAACAGCATTTAAACTCACTTTTATCAGTGTGGGCGCGATGACGATGATTGCCAGTTTGATTTTTGCACGATTACATCAAAAAGATGGTGAACATTTAATTCAATAAGTTAAGCTAAAATATAGGCAAATCATCGTTATAACGAAAACTTTTTAAATGGTTTCAGGCAGCCTGAATGTGTTCGGATAAGTGTTCAGGCAGCCGATGTTTTTTTGTTTACTGAAAAGGAAAAACAATGTATCAACACGTTACGCCTTATTTGGGCGATCCTATTTTGAGTTTGGTAGAAACGTTTGTAAACGATAAACGTGCGCACAAAGTCAATTTGTCTATTGGTATTTATTTTGATAACGAAGGCAAAATGCCGCTGCCTGAAAGCGTGCGCAAAGCAGCGGCAGAAATTGGCGTTAAAGCGCAAAGTTATTTACCGATGGAAGGACATACTGGTTTGCGTGAAGAATTGGCAAAACTGGTATTGGGCGATGAGCACGCAGCCATTACGGAAAAACGTGTTGCTGTGGTGCAAAGTTTAGGTGGTTCTGGCGCGTTAAAATTGGGCGCAGACTTTTTGAAAAAATGGTTTGGACAAAGCAAAGCGTATATCAGTGCGCCCACTTGGGACAATCATCGTGGTATTTTTGAAGGCGCAGGTTTTGAAGTGGGGACATACCCTTATTATGACGCGCAAACCATTGGTATCAAATTCGCCGAAATGACCGCATTTTTTAACACGCTGCCTGAAAACAGTATTGTTATTTTGCATCCTTGTTGCCACAATCCAACAGGTGTGGATTTAACGCCAGCACAATGGGACGAAGTATTAGAAATTGTGAAAACACGCAAACTGATTGCGTTTATGGATATTGCTTATTTGGGTTTTGGCGACAGTTTTGCTGAAGATGCTTACGCCGTACGCCGTGCCGCTGATTTAGGTATTGCACTGTTTGTCAGTGCATCGTTTTCCAAAAATATGTCTTTATATGGCGAACGCGTTGGCGGTTTATTGGTGGTTACGCCCAACGAAGCAGAAAAAGAATTGGTGTTGGGGCAATTAAAAGCAGGTGTACGCCGAATCTATTCCAGCCCATCTGCACACGGTGGTTTAACCGCTTATGGCGTATTGTCCAATCCAGCGCGTAAACAAGCTTGGCAAGCAGAAGTGTATCAAATGCGCGACCGCATTAAAGCGATGCGTCAGAAATTATACGAAACATTAAGTCAAATGCTGCCTGAAAAAGATTTTAGTTATTTTATTAAACAGCGCGGAATGTTTAGTTACACAGGCTTATCCCCTGAACAAGTGCAACGTTTGCAAGACGAATTTGCCATTTATATTTTGCAATCAGGACGCTTGTGTGTGGCAGGTTTAAACGATGGCAATATTGATTACGTTGCCCAATCGCTTGCCAAAGTTTTTGCCAATCAATAAAAAGTTCAGGCTACATTTTCAGGCTGCCTGAAAAGTAATGCAGTGAGATTTTTCATTTCACTGCGTTACATTCAGAATGACAGGTTTTATGGTTTTACAAAAGTTTCAGACTGCTTTTCAGGCAGCCTGAAACCTTTGCAAAACTTGTCATTCTGAACTTTTCGTAGAAAAGTGAAGAATCTTATTCTTTGTTTTATAAGATTTTTCCCTTTCACTTCGTTCAAGGTCAAAATGACGAATAGTACAAAGTGGGGTTTTGCAAAGGTTTTAGCCTGAAAACAACGCAACCACCGTAGGGGCTTTGACCCACCACAACGACCACCCGTCATTGCGAGCCTTGCGAACGCAAGGCGTGGCAATCTCCTAAAAGTTTCAGACACAGCAACTTAAACAAAACAGTTTCTAT
>JAFSQZ010000043.1 GCA_017446355.1 Neisseriaceae bacterium | reverse complement strand
CAAAACTTTTGCAAAAATCACGTCCATTATTGGTCATACTAAAATACGGCGAAGAATCTCACCATTGTTGTAAGAGATTCTTCGCTTTTTTTGATACAAGAAAAATAACTTTAAACCACTGAAAAACGCGTTATTCTGAACTTTTCGTAGCAAAGTGAAGAATCTTAT
Source organism: Neisseriaceae bacterium (assembly GCA_017446355.1). Taxonomy (GTDB): domain Bacteria; phylum Pseudomonadota; class Gammaproteobacteria; order Burkholderiales; family Neisseriaceae; genus RGIG3394. The sequence continues at coordinate 4,007 of JAFSQZ010000043.1, read as the reverse complement.
TCTTTGTTTTATAAAGATTTTTCCCTTTCACTTCGTTCAAGGTCAAAATGACGAATAGTACAAAGTAGGGTTTTGCAAAGGTTTCAGTCTAATTGCGTTATTTTGGGCGAAAGCAAAGAAGCTTTCTTTTATAAAACAATCAGTTGGTATTTTTCATTTTCCTACGGGAAAACTCAAAATAACGCGTTTTGCAAAAGTTTCAGGCTGCCTGAAAAATGTTTTTAAACATTTATTCCGTATTTGAATTGGTTTCGCTTTCGTGTTCTTGTTGATTGATGGCTTGTTGTTTTTGGTAGTAATTAGGGATTAACTCGCTAATCATTTTCAATTGTTGCCAAAGGTTGGCGTTTTGGTGGTCGCTGGTTTGTTGGTAAAGCTGGTCTAATTGGTTTTGAATATTTTGATAGGCTGCCTGAAAAACGCTGGATTTTAAATGGCTTAAATTCTGTAATAAATCAGCGATTTGGTCAGCAATGGTGTAAAACTGGGGCATAAAAGAGTTGTTGTGGATTTTGTCGCGATACGCACCCAGTGCAGAAATGTAGCTGTTTAGGGTGTAATTAAGTTTAAGCAAAGTCAGTCCGTCTTGTAGTCGTTGCCCGTGTTTATCGGCTTCGCTGGACATATTGGAAAGTATGCTGGATAAGGCAGCGGCTTTGTCATGGCTGTTGAGCCTTGCAATACGGTAGCGCACGTTGTCTGTAATGCCGTTTTTGAATTCTTCAATAATGGCGTTTAGGTAGGCAGCGTTGGCTTGTATGGCTTGTTGGGTGTTTTTTTCTAGTGAAGTGTATTTCCAATCAGCCCAAAGGTAATAAGTGGCAAAACCTGCGATGCTGGTGCCAATTAAGGTGTCTAGTGTGCGTGGCAAGAAAAAGCCTGTTACGTCCATTCCCATAATAGAGAAACCCATTAGGGCTTGAATGGTGATGAAGAATGTGGCGTAACTGTGTTTGTTGCTGCGAAAATAGAAAAATAAAATGGTGGCGATGCTGGCAATGGCGAGTTTGTGGCTTAAATCAAGGGCGATTAAGGGTAAAACAGAACCCAGTAAAACACCACTGACTGTGCCAATAATGCGTTGTTTGAGCCGTGTTTTGGTGGCGGAATAATTGGGTTGGCAAACGAATACTGCGGTAAGCAAAATCCAAAAACCTAAACTTAAATCATTGTTTTCTAAATGAAGTTTGGCAATCAGTTGGATAATGACACAGCAAAATAAGACGATAACCGACATTCTTACGGCATGCCGAAAAATGGGGGATTGTAGCGTGAAATGATTTTTCAGGCTGCCTGAAATGCTTTTGTAATCCATTTTTTCAGGCGATTGTAGTCGTGATTGTTCACTTTTAAAATCAATGTCTTCGGTGTGCGTGTTGCTCAAATGTGCGAATTGATGACTGACACGGCTAATGTTGTCTATCAATCGTTTGATACGATAAGGTTCAATATCACCTTGTTCTGGGTGAGTTTGTTGGTAATGTTGCCAAGATTGGGCAACACCTTGTGTGGCACGTATTAGTTTGTTGTCTTTATTGTAAGGGACGTTGTTTCGCAAACTTTTGCTAAATTGTTGCGCTGCGGCTGCCTGTAAACGCAACAGGCGGTTGATACGGAAAATCAAATCGCTGTGTTGCATTTGCTCGGCTAAAAGTTGGTATTCCACGTGGCTGGAACTGATGCGCTCGTGAATATCTTGAGCAATAAAATAATAGCGTAACATTCTGGCGGTGCGTAAATGGCGGTGTTGTCCTCGCATACGGTAAAACAAGGTGGAACGCACTTGATTAAAGGCGGTATTGACTTGACTGTTTGCCATCGCCAAACGCAATGGGTGTTTATCTAAATGTTGCGCTTCATCAGGGTCAAACAATTCGGCTTTGGTGTTTAAATAATGCGCCAGTTGTTCATACGCGTGAGCAACTTTATCTTGCACAGGACGGTTAGGAAAAAGCAGATGCATCAGCAGTGCCATACCGCTATATAACAGCGTGCCTAACAAAATAAAAACAGTATTCAAATAAAAAGGCGCGTTGGGCGTGTGCGTGAGTGTGGTGTACACCGCAACGGCTAATGTCCCAAAAGAAATGGTGCGAAAACGCGTACCCACAGCACCTAAAAAAGTGAAAATAAACGCCAGTAAAGTAAAGGCGATGGTGAGCCAAACAAAATGTTCAATGGTCAGTTGCACCGCCAAAGACGAAATAGTAAACGCCAACAGCGTGTAAAACAAATTTTGCAATTTTCCTGTTAAACCATTATCCAAATCCACCAAACCACCTGCTATCACGCCCAAAATCAACGGCGCAAAATAAGCTTGCCACTGTTGAAAATAAACAACAAGCGACAAAATCACACAACTGAATAAAACAGGTAATGTGTTAATGTATTTACTGGCAATAGCAGGTGTTTTCATCAATCAATATTCAAATAAAACAGGCTACCTAAAATATTCAGGCAGCCTTTTGTATCACAAAACCGCAATCGGATAAGAACCGACAATTTTCATAAACACAGTATGTTCACGTAATTCATTTAAGGCAGCCTGAACATTCGGTTCAGAAACGTGTCCCTCAATATCAATGAAAAACAAATATTCCCACAAATGAGCGCGACTGGGACGACTTTCAAATTTACTCATAGAAATGCCCATACGCGACAACGGTTCAATAATAGAGCTTAACGTGCCAACTTTATTCGGTGCGCCAACAATCAAACTGGTTTTATCTTTACCACTTGGCGCAGTATCTTGATGCCCCAACACCAAAAAACGCGTCGTATTATTTGACTCATCTTCAATATTACTGGCAAGCTTACATAAACCATATATTTCCGCTGCTGTTTGACCAGCAATTGCCGCAGCATCTTGTTGTTCTTGCGCCAAGCGTGCTGCTTCACCATTACTGGAAACAGGAACCAATTTAACAGAACTGGGCAAATTTTTATGCAACCAATGTTGACATTGCGCCAAAGCTTGCGCATGTGCATAAACCACGTTCAAACCTTCAAAGTTTGTCTGACTGCGCAACAAATGATGATGAATCGCCAATTCCACTTCACCACAAGCTTTAAGAGAAGTATTGACCAATAAATCCAATGTACGCCCAACCGAACCCTCTGTAGAATTTTCCACAGGAGCCACCGCATAATCCGCTTGTCGCGTTTCCACCATATGCAAACTATCGTCCACAGTCGTGCAAGCAACGGTTTTAGCGGCGTGTCCAAACTGCTTACGCGCAGCTTGTTGCGTATACGTTCCTTTTGGACCTAAAAAAGAAATCGTAAGCGGACGCTCTATTGCCAAACACTCACTCATAATTTCACGAAACAAACGTCCAATAGATTCATTGGGCAAAGGACCTTGATTTAAATCTTGAATACGACTCAATACTTGAGCTTCACGTTCAGGACGATAAACCACCCCCGTTCCCTTTAATGCACCAATCGCTTGGGCGTGGCTTGCGCGTTGATTTAACAAAGACAAAATTTGTTGGTCAATAGCATCAATGGCTTGGCGATGTGGTTGCAATGAAATATCGTCAGACATAAATAAACTTTCTTTAAAAGATAAATGAAAATTCAATGATGGCTATTGTACTGTTTTTTCAGGCAGCCTGAAACTTTTGCAAAACGCTTTTGGTTAACATCAATATTTTCTTTCAGGCAGCCTGAAATATTAAGTTTGTTTTTTGTGGTTAGGAGATTGCCACGCCGTTTCACGGCTCGCAATGACGGGTATTTTTAGAGATTGCCACGCTTGACACTGTAAGGCTTGCAATGACGGTTTTTTTTTTCAGGCTGCCTGAAATGTTAAGTTTGTTTTTCGTGGTTAGGAGATTGCCACGCCGTTTCACGGCTCGCAATGACGGGTATTTTTGGCGATTGCCACGCTTTGCGTTGCAAGGCTTGCAATGACGGTTTTTTTCAGGCTGCCTGAAATGTTAAGTTTGTTTTTTGTGGTTAGGAGATTGCCACGCCGTTTCACGGCTCGCAATGACGGGTATTTT
>JAFSQZ010000042.1 GCA_017446355.1 Neisseriaceae bacterium | reverse complement strand
GGCACCTGGTTTTTTAATTGGTGGCGTGCCACAAAACTTTGCTGTTTCCGCGCGTTTACCGCAAAATCAATCGCGTTTTTTTGTGATTGAAGCCGACGAATACGATACCGCTTTTTTTGATAAACGCAGTAAATTTGTACACTATCGCCCTAAAACCGCTATTTTGAATAATTTAGAATACGACCACGCGGATATTTTCGCTGATTTAAATGCTATTCAAACCCAATTTCATCATTTGGTGCGCACCGTTCCTGGCAAAGGTTTATTGGTTTGCAATGGACGTGAAAACAATTTAGCTAATGTATTGGAACGTGGCGCGTGGACACCAATTCAATTCTTTGGCAACGAACAAGGTTGGCAGGTTGGCAATGTTCAAGCTGATGGTACATTTGATGTGTTGTATCAAGGTGAAACGGTTGGACAGATTCAATGGGATTTATTGGGCGAACACAACCGAATGAATGCGTTAGCAGTGATTGCTGCTGCTAAACATATTGGTGTTTCTGTTCAGGCAGCCTGCGCGGCATTAAGTACTTTTAAAAACGTTAAACGCCGTATGGAAATTAAAGGCGTGGTCAATGGTATCACGGTTTACGATGATTTCGCGCACCACCCCACAGCCATTCATACCACCATTGCGGGTTTGCGCGATAAAGTAGGCAATGCGCGTATTTTAGCAGTGTTAGAACCACGCTCTAATACGATGAAAATGGGGACAATGAAAGCCGCGCTGCCTGAAAGTTTACAAGAAGCCGATAAAGTATTTTGTTATGCAGGCAGCGTGGATTGGGACGTTGCCGAAGCATTAGCCGATTTGGGTGATAAATTAACGGTTGGCAAAATATTTGATGATTTTGTCAACAATATTGCTGCCCAAGCGCAAACAGGCGACCATATTTTGGTGATGAGTAACGGCGGTTTTGGTGGTATTCACGAGAAGTTGTTGGCAAAATTAGGCTAAAACCCAAGCAAAATGCTGATTTACTTTTTGTTACGCTGAAAGCAAACGAAGAATCTTTTATGCAACAGTTAGTTGAGATTCTTCGTTTTTTTCTGTTAAATCACCTGAAAACCTTCTTCCATTAACGCGCTGATGAGCCAAAAAATAGGCAAACCAATCAAGGCATTGGGGTCTGTGCTTTCAATGCGATTTAATAACAACGCACCTAAACCTTCACTTTTGGCAGCACCTGCGCAATAAATGGCATCAGGTTCACGCGCTAAATAGCGTTGAATTTGTGCATCGTTTAATACGCGCATATGTACAACAGTTTCGTCTACATGGGTTTTCAGGCTGCCTGAAAAAGTATTCAATAAACACACGGCACTGTAAAAACGAATGCGTTTACCCGATAAAGTTTTCAACATGGTTTCCGCATTTGCCAGATTCATTGGTTTGCCCAATTGTTGACCATCGCAAAACGCAACTTGGTCGGCACCAATAATTAAGTGTTGTGGATAATCTTTTGAGAGTGATTGTGCTTTGCCAATGGCTAAACGCAAAGCAGTTTGCTCCGCACTTTCGCCTATTTGTGGGGTTTCATCGTATTGTGGCGCAGCTGCCTGAAAAGTGATGCCAAGTTTGCTTAATTGTTGCTGCCTGAAAATTGAAGTGGAAGCCAAAATCAGGGGATACATAGATGCTCACTTATTGAAATCAAAGCTGGGCATTATAACACTTTGAAGTCTTTGTAAACGTTGATTGTTGCGGTTTGAGATGATTGCTTTGAAACCTTTGCAAAACTCATTATTCTGAACTTTTCGCAGAAAAGTGAAGAATCTTATTCTTTGTTTGATAAAGATTTTTCCCTTTCACTTCGTTCAAGGTCAAAATGACGAATAGTACAAAGTAGGGTTTTGCAAAGGTTTCACTTTGTGAAAAATTTTTTGTTTCATTAGTTTATTTTATTGCGTTACAAATATTTTACGTTTTCAGGCTGCCTGAAAGACTTATTTTTTAGGCATAACACATTGTTTAGGTATGGGGGTTATTCTGCGGAAATATTCTCGACCAAGCCGTATCTTTACCCAAATAATATTAGGTGTTTCAAAGAAGATATTCATATTAGATCCTTCTTTATTTAGGTCATCAATTCCGTGAATATGAAAAAAATTTTTTTCTACTTTAACAATAGAATAGCGTCCTTTTGTTTTTGCATTTTTATATATAGGCATGTTGGTAGTAAAAACACCATCAGGAGTAAATTGCCATTCCATATGTCCAAATACATCACTTATCATTTGTAGCCTGTGTTTTATGGGAAGTGGATCGTCTTTGGGAATGGCATCGCCCCATTTTTGTTGCCAAATAGGAAGATTGTATTCAACAGTTTTTTCCCTATCCGATTTCCACAAGCCATATAAACATTGTTCAGGCAGCCTGAAAGCATTATCTGCAACAACAAAAGTTGGAAAAGAAAAAATGAAAACAAACAATCCCAAGTATTGAAAAAAGTGTTTCATCAGTTATACCTAAATTTGATAATGATAAAAGTTTTTCAGGCAGCTTGATGGGCTGCCTGAATATTGTAGTAGGCATTTAAGACAGTTTTATTTTTTGTCCTGCTTTAATGCCACTGCCTTTGTTTAAACGTTTTAAATCGTTTACGTCTAATTGATAGCGTTTGGCAATGCTGTCCAAAGTATCACCTTTTTTGACTTCATAGGTGGCTGGGACTTTTTCTTTTTTTGAAGCAGCTGTTTTGTTTTTTTCTGCTTTGCTGGACACAATTTTTAATTCTTGTCCTGCTTGAATATTGCTGCCTTTAATGTTGTTTAAAGTTGCTAATTCGTTTTGCGTCATATTGTGTCGTTTGGCAATACTGTCCAAAGTGTCGCCTTTTTTGACTTGATAAACAGAAGTGGCTTTTTCTTTTTTATCTTTATCGGTTTTATCTGTTTTGATGTCTGCTTTGGAAAATGCTATTTTTAACGTTTGTCCAGCTTTTAGGTTGCCGTCTTTTTTAATGTCATTTGCCGCAGCCAATTCGTTGATGTTGAGATTGTATTGCTTGGCAATGCTGAATAAGGTTTCTCCTGACGCTACTTTATGATGCGTGGGTTTGTTGTTGTTTTTGTTTTGTGCAATTTTCAGGACTTGCCCTTGTTGGATTTGCTCATTTTTGAGTTGATTTAAGGCTTTGAGTTCGGTTACGGTCGTACCATTTTTTTGTGCGATGGTGGATAAATTTTCACCTGCACTAACTTTGTAATTTATTGTTTTTACATTGTTTTTACTTAAATTTGTGTTGCTGTTTTTTTGTTCAACAGTTTCTTTTATGGTTTTTTCTTTTATGGCTTTTGTAGAATGTGGTGCAGTGTTTTGTACAAGGTTTGGTGTGGTGATTTGAGTTTCTAGTGTGGCGTGGGCAAGATTAAACGCTTCGGCTTTGCGTTGTTGTCGTTCAATCAGAGCCAATAATACGTCTTCTTCTTCATCAATAGGGTCAGTGTTTTGGGCTGCCTGAATATTTTCAGGTATATTGTTGGTTTCAGTGTTGCTGGCTAATGATTTAGGTGTAATGGTGTCGTTTTCAACATTGTTAACACTTGCGTTAGGTGTAGCAGATGCAAGTGTAGTGGTTTCAGGCAGCTTGTTTTCCACTTGCGCAACGGTTTTTTGAACAGGCGAAGTGTTGTTTAGGTTGGCAAGTGCTTGATTATTTTGAACATTATCTTGTTGTGCAACGTTAAGAGTTTCTGCTGGTTTTAATGCCATTTGTTGCGCATTTTTTTCAGGCAGCTTGGTGTTGATGGGGGCTGTTTTTTGAGTGGGTTCAATATGCGCAGCCAATGAAGATGATTTTGGCGTTTCTATTGGTTTGCGGAGTAAAACAGGTGCTTGTTCAACATAAGTGTCTGGCGTGTAATCAGTATCAACTTGTGTTGATGAGGGTAGGTTTAGTGAAACTGTTGAATTTTTGTTCAGTAAAATGGTGCGTCCTGCGGCAACGGTGTTGCCTGTGATGCCATTTAAGCGTTTGAGTTCGCTTACCGTGCTGCCTGTTTGCGCCGCCAAAGTGTTTAAATCCATTGTGGTGCTGGGTGTGAATACGTCCCAGGAGAGTAGGGTTTTTAGGTCAGCATTGCGGTAGTTTTGTTCAAATTGATTGGCTGCCTGAATGGGTAATAACATACGGCGTTTATTGCTTTTGGGAATAAACACTGGGGTTTTAAAAGCGGGATTAAGTGCTAAAAATTCGCTTTCTGGAATGCCTGCTAAAAAGGCAGCTGCCATAATGTCTATTGGTTCTTTGACTTGAACTTCTCTAAAATAGGGTTTATTGGCAACATCAGGCAGTTTTAAACCAAAGGCTTTGGGATTGTTTACTAAATTACGTACCGCCAATAATTTGGGAACGTAATTGCGTGTTTCAGCTGGCATATTGAGGTTTTCATAAGTGGGTGGTAAACCTTTTTCTTGTGCTTTGCGAATGGCGCGACTGACATTACCTTCGCCCCAGTTGTAAGCAGCTAATGCCAAAGACCAGTCGCCAAATAAGCCGTAAAGATATTCTAAATAGTTTAAGGCTGCATTGGTGGCGGCATAAATATCGTGGCGACCGTCATAAAGCGCGGTTTGCTCTAAACCATAATGGCGACCTGTGGCGGGCATAAATTGCCATAAGCCTGATGCACCAACGTGTGAACGTGCTTTGGTAACAAACGCGCTTTCAATAAAAGGAAGTAGGGCAATTTCTGCGGGCATTCCACGTTTTTGTACTTCATTGACAATGTGGTACATATAGGGAATGCTGCGATTGATGGTGCGATTGAAATAGGCTTGATTGGTGGAAAATTTGTATTCGTGTGAACGTACTAAATTGGTGTTGACTTCATCTAAACGGAAGTCGTTGCGCAGGTTTGACCAAATGTCTTTGCCGTGTAGACCAGCGGTGGGCGTGAAGATTGATGTTTGTAAACGCATCATACCTATGCCTGTTGTATTGGGCAAGGTGTTTGTTTTGTTGTTGGCCAATGTAGGTAATGCAAATAAGCTGCTGATGGCGATTGCCAATATTTTTTTCATTGATTTCATTATCATTATGTTGTTGTATTTTTAAGCAAAACGGTTAATCTTAATGGGTCAATAATGGCTTGTCAAAAAATGAGTGCCAAAGTTAAACAAATTTTTTAATATAAGGTGTTGATAACAATATTCAGGCAGCCAGCTTTGCAAAATCTGTTTTATTTGTTGTTTTGAGCCGATGGGTAAAAATGTTTACTTGATGCTTGGGTTTGATGCAGATTGTAAAGCGTTTAGGCTGCCTGAAATGCGGTTTTTATTGGTGTTTTAATGTATCAATTTCGGTGTTTCGTTTTGGGTGATCACTGCTTCGTGAATAATGACTTCTTTTACGTCTTTTAAGTCGGGTAGTTGATACATAATGTCTAATAAGGCACGTTCAACAATGGAACGTAGTCCACGTGCGCCTGTTTTGCGTTTAATGGCTTGTTTGGCAATGGCTTTGAGTGCGTCAGGTTCAAAAGTAAGTGTTACATTTTCCATTGCAAACAAGGCTTGAAACTGTTTGGTCAAAGCGTTTTTAGGTTCGGTTAAAATATTGATTAAGGCATCTTCGTCTAGTTGTTCTAAAGTGGCAATAACGGGTAGACGACCAATCAGTTCGGGAATTAAACCGAATTTAATTAAGTCTTCTGGTTCAACTTCGCTGAATACTTCACCAATATCAATGTTTTCTTCTTTGCTGTGAACTTGTGCGCCAAAACCAATACCGCCTTGTTCGGTGCGTTGACGAATCACGCGTTCTAAACCTGCAAAGGCTCCACCACAAATAAATAAAATATTGGTGGTGTCTACAT
>JAFSQZ010000041.1 GCA_017446355.1 Neisseriaceae bacterium | reverse complement strand
CCCACCCTACCTTGCTTGGACTTGGGAAGACGTTACAAAAGAACAGAAAGAACAGAAAGAACAGAAAGAAAAGAATTAAAATGAAAGTAAGCGAGTTATTTTTTTTTATATTTCTTGGTTGTTTCCTTATTTCTTTTGTACTTTCATTAAGACACAACATATTAGCCCAAAAATGTCTTTATACTATGAGATTAGCTCAAAACAATAGTTTATTTATAGCTATGATTACAGGGGAAGGAGCTGGATTTCAACATACTCGTTGGATTTTACAAATTTTGTCTAATCGTATGGAAATACCTGAACATTGCAAGCCAGTGGTGGATAAAATGAAACATAATTTTCAGTTAACTATATTAAGTTATATTGTTTTATTCATTTTAATTTTGTTAATGTATGTTGCTCATCGTTATGCTTGGACAATAAAATAATGTAAGCAGTAGCGGAATATTTATTCCGCTACTATTGATTATTTGTAAAAATCATAAGAAATTATTATGGAAAAAATATATGCCACCATATTTGGTATTGGTATGATGAGTTCAGTTATTCATATGCTGTTAATACTCAGAATTTCTAGTTTGGTGAATAATGGAAGTACTGAATTTACGCCGAAAATATTAGTAGATATTTTATCCAACAAAGTCAACCTGCCTGAAAATAAACAATATTTGGTAAAAATTTGTCGCTATAACTTTATGTTTGGCATAATGATTTTTATTACTTTAATTTGTTTATTTGTTTATATGACGATTATCTCGCCATAATAACAAAACATTAAAAATGGGGCTGACGTAGATTAGCCCCAAAAACAATTTCAAATCTTACAAAAGTATTAGTTCAAAAAGTGTAAACAACGCTAGTATTCTCTACATTTTATTTTGCCTTGTTCAGGCAGCTTAAAGGAGATTTTATTTGAAATTCACGTTCTCTCTTGCCACTTGATACATTCTCTAATAAAATCAAACGCTTTTATTTTTATTTACGATGCTGCCTGAACGCCTTTAAAACAGCTGGAGATTTTTTCATAATCAAAAGATAACTGTCCAAAGCAATCAACAGCTTTACTTGCTTTTTTGTTTTTCTTGGAGTATGTATTATGTCTGAACCTTATTTACAAATCAAAGGCTTGTCTAAAAAATATGGCAATCATTTTGCGGTCAATGCTGTTGATTTAGTAATCAATCAACACGAAATTTTCGCGCTTTTAGGCAGTTCAGGCAGCGGTAAATCTACACTTTTGCGTATGTTGGCGGGTATGGAAACGCCGTCTGATGGTTCTGTGATTTTGGACGGTCAAGACATTACTAAATTACCTCCTTATGATCGCCCTATCAATATGATGTTTCAAAGTTACGCGCTTTTTCCTCATATGACAGTGGAAGAAAATATTGCGTTTGGGTTAAAACAAAATAATATGCCCAAAGATGAAATTCGTGCGCGTGTAGATGAAATGCTGCGCTTGGTGCAAATGCCACAATACGCTAAACGTAAACCACATCAACTATCAGGCGGTCAACAACAACGCGTGGCATTGGCACGTTCGTTGGCAAAACGTCCAAAATTATTATTATTGGACGAACCTTTGGGTGCGTTAGATAAAAAATTGCGCCAACAAACACAATTTGAATTGGTGAATACTTTGGAAAAAGTAGGGGTAACCTGCATTATGGTTACACACGACCAAGAAGAAGCGATGACAATGGCAAACCGTATTGCCATTATGTCTAATGGTGAGTTGATGCAAGTGGGTACGCCTGCTGATGTATACGATTACCCTAATAGCCGTTTTACCGCTGAATTTATTGGCGAAACCAATATTTTTGAAGGGACATTGTTGAAAAAAGACGATGCACACGCTTTAATTGAATGTCCTGAATTACCCAGTCATATCTATACCGACCAAAAATTTGAAGCCGAACTCAATCAGACTATGTGGCTTTCTATTCGCCCAGAAGATATTGATTTGCATAAAGAAAAACCTGCACATCGCGACACTCATAACTGGGCAAAAGGTAAGGTTAAAGAAATTGCGTATTTGGGCAGTTTTGCGATTTACCACGTGCAAATGGAAAATGGTCGCATCATTAAAAGCCAAGTGCCTGCGCCTTATTGGTATGTGCGTGGCATTGAGCCGCCTACTTGGGGTGATGAAGTGTATTTAGATTGGCCTGAAAACCAACCTACTCCTTTAACTCGCTAAAAGTAACTCGCAAAAAGGCTGCACAAAATGTCTGAACACAATCCTAAATCTCGTCGTCGTGCCACTGCAAAATGGGTGATTGCAGTCCCTTATGTTTGGCTAATATTGCTGTTTTTGGTGCCTTTTTTTATTGTGCTTAAAATCAGTTTTGCTGAACAAGAATTAAGCATTCCACCTTTCACACCTTTGTTTAACGAAGATGGTAGCTTGCACATTGTTTGGCAAAACTACAAAGATATTTTTGCCAATTTTGGTTCATCTTTATGGGCATTACTCAATCCTTTTGATGATGGCAACAAAGGCGACAATATTTATTTACTCACTTATTGGCTTTCCATCAAAACCGCATTGAGTACCACCATTATTTGTTTATTACTCGGCTATCCTATGGCATACGCTATTTCACGCGCTAATCCAGCTATTCGCAATGGTTTACTGCTTGCTGTGATGTTGCCCTTTTGGACATCTTTCTTGTTGCGCGTATACGCTTGGATAGGTCTGCTCGGTCATAATGGCATCATCAATAATTACCTGATGCAATGGGGCATCATCAAAGAACCTTTAGACTTGTTTTACAATACTTTTTCATTAAATTTAGTGATGGTTTACGCGTATCTTCCTTTTATGGTTTTACCGCTTTATACGCAACTGGTTAAATTAGACAACCGTTTATTAGAAGCCGCAGCAGATTTAGGCGCGCACCCCATTAAAGCATTTTTCACCATCACACTTCCTTTATCCAAAATGGGGATTGTGGCGGGTTCAATGCTGGTGTTTATTCCAGCGGTAGGCGAATACGTCATTCCAGAATTAGTGGGAGGACCTGATAATTTAATGATTGGTAAAACCCTATGGATGACCTTCTTTGATGCCAATAACTGGCCACTGGCATCAGCGGTGGCAGTTGTAATGGTTTTATTATTGGTTGTGCCGATGGCATTGTTTCAACACTACAAAGAGCGTGAAATATAAGAAGGAAAACAATGATGAAACAAGCAAAAATGTCCTTATTT
>JAFSQZ010000040.1 GCA_017446355.1 Neisseriaceae bacterium | reverse complement strand
GTGCTTGCTGTTTCAGTTTGTGGTTCAGAAGCAACGACTTCTGATGCTGCTGGAGCAGGTTCAGATGCAACAGGTGTTGTTTGCTCAACAGGTGTGGTTGTTTCTGCATTTTTTGGAGCAGCTGGAGTGGGTTCAGGTGTTGAAACTGGTTCAGTCTGAACAGGGGTTGCAGGTGTTGTGTTTCCAGCAGGTGTGCTTGGCGTGCTCGTTTGTGTTGGTGTGCTGCTTTCGTTAGATGTGTTAGGTGTACCATCGGCATCACTTGATTTAAATGGGATGTAAATATTGATGTCTTTGTAGAGTAAGCTACCATCAGCACGACCTTTGAATACTCTTGGATTGGCAGCGATAATCGCTTGCACTGCTTGCGCGTGCGTCATATTTTGTGGGCGATAGCGATCTGCAAGAATAGAAACAGTTTCTCCTTCTTGAACATAGTGATTTGGTTTGCCATACTTAACGACCGTATTTTTGGTAGACGCAGTAGGTGAACCAGTAACGTATCTTGATGATTTAAATGGAATATAAATATCAATACCTTTGTAAAGTAGGCTACCATCAGAGCGTGCATTAAAGATTTGTGGATTGGCTTCAACGATTGCTTGCACTGCTTGAGCATGTGTCATGTTTCGTGGACGATAGCGATCGGCAAGAATAGATACGGTTTCTTCTTTTTGAACGCGATGGTTTGGTTTGCCACGTACTGTCTGTGTAGAACGAGTAGTTGGTTGACTGTGTTTTCCTTTAATCTCATCAGTCTGTACTTGATTCTTACTGGTTGTGGATTTTAATGAATTAGCGTAAGAAGTTGGACTGATTGCGACGGAATAATGACGTTGTTGATTACCTGCAGATACCGCAAAATGAATAATGGGTTCATTGATAATGTTGTTAGAACGTAAACGTACAATAGCTGTGCCATTGGATTGTGGGATAACCGTACCTGAAATACCACTACCTGATACGCTAACATTTCTGTTGTTAATTAGAGTTTCTGCTTCTTTACCTGTTACGACGATGCTGCCTGAAAAAGGTTCACCTAAATTAGATTGAACATTTACGCCACCTAATCCTGCAAAAGCGTTCGCTGATGCGATAAGTGATAATGATATGACAAGCGTTTTAATGTTGGTTTTCAAGATGATCTCCCTTAATTACCAAATAACTGATAGAAAAATGATTTTTGTAAAACGAGTACAAATTTAAACGCTCTCTATGATACCGCATTTTTTCTACAATCGGCAAAAGAATAATGAGAAAAAAGTGTAATTGTGGCAATTTGGTTAGTTTTGTTGAATTTGGTAAAGGAGTAAGTGGGAAATTGTTTAACTTAAAATTTGTGTAAAAGACTTTCAGGCAGCCTGAAAATGTATTAGCATACAGCGTTTTTCGGTTAATTTTTTATTGTTTTGTTTGACGTTTAAGGAAAAATGATGAAAGCATTGTTATTGGGCGCACCTGGTGCAGGTAAAGGAACACAAGCACAATTTATTACGCGTGAGTTTAATATCCCACAAATTTCTACTGGTGATATGTTGCGTGCTGCGATTAAGGCGGGTACACCTTTAGGTCTGGAAGCTAAAAAAATTATGGACGAGGGTGGTTTGGTTCGTGATGGTATTATCATTGATATGGTAAAAGAACGTATTGCACAAGATGATTGTCAAAATGGCTTTTTGTTTGATGGTTTTCCGCGTACTTTGGCACAAGCGCAAGCAATGGTTGATGCTGGGATTGATTTAGATGCTGTGGTGGAAATTGATGTGCCTGATGAAGTGATTGTAGAGCGTATGAGTGGTCGTCGCGTGCATTTGGCATCAGGTCGTACTTATCACGTGAAATACAATCCACCTAAAGTGGCTGGAAAAGATGATGAAACGGGTGAGGATTTAATACAGCGTGATGATGATAAAGAAGAAACGGTGAAAAAACGTTTGGCGGTTTATCATGAGCAAACAGAAGTTTTGGTGGGTTTTTATAGTAAACTTTCTGGTGCTAACGCGCCTAAATACATTAAAGTGGACGGTACGCAAAATGTAGATGTGGTGCGTGAAAATGTGTTGAGTCAATTGAAAGCATAATATGTGAATATTTTCAGGCAGTTTGTGTTGGGATAGGCTGCCTGAAAGGGATTTTTAAAATGATGAGACGTTTTTGGATAACGATGTTGGTTGGTGTTATCACGCAAACAGCATTTGCTGACGATTATTTTTTGCAACGTAATCAAAATCGTATGGTTGAGCGTAAGGTTGATTTTCACGAAAGTGAGTGGACGCTGCCTGAAGTGCCGAGTACTAATCAAAGTGATTGGTTTGATGTGTATGTGTCGTCAGGTTTTCGTGGTGCGCCACAGATTTTGTTGTCCAGTATTACTACTGCGGAAGATGGTAGTATTCGTTATCTATTGAATAGTCGTTCGGCTGCTGGATACGATAATATTACTGCGGAGGCGATGTTGTGCGTGAATGAGACTTCAACGTTTTCTTCTGACGGTGCGAAATTAAAGGTTTTTGGTTTTGCTGATACGGTGAATCACCGATGGATTCAACCACGTAAAAGTGATTGGCGAGTGTTGGGCGGTGTTCATAATGGTCGCGATCCGATTCGCAATGCTTTGTTCCAAGCTTTTTGTTTGGATACCAATAATGGCAATGATGATAATCTGCGTGCGCGTGTGAAGGATTTGTCTAAAACACAGTATCTTTATGATGATAGGTAATGTGTTTAATGAAAAAAAGGACTTGAATTCAAGTCCTTTTTTATTTTGTTTGGTGAAAGGTTTCAGGCAGCCTGAAAGTTTTTTCATAAAGTGTCAATAATATGTTATTAAGCATTAAGCAACAAAACAATAAGTTATAGAAGATTTGGATACAAAATATGTGTATTTTGTATCCAATAGATTTTATTCTTCTTCGTTTAAGGCATTGATGCTGTAACCACCGTCAACATAAGTGATTTCACCTGTGATGCCTGCTGCTAGGTCTGATAGTAAGAAAGCGGCGGTGTTGCCAATTTCTTCTGTGCTGACGTTGCGATGCAGTGGGTTGTGTTTGGCAACGTGATTGAGTAATTTGTTAAAGTCTGCAATACCTGCGGCGGCAAGGGTTTTGACGGGACCTGCAGAAATGCCGTTACAACGAATGCCTTCTGCTCCTAAACATGATGCGGTGAAGCGAATACCCGCTTCTAGGCTGGCTTTTGCCATACCCATTACGTTGTAGTTTGGAATGGCGCGAACGGCTCCGAGATAGGAAAGTGCTAGGATAGAGGCGTTGCGACCTTGCATCATCGGACGTGCGGCTTTGGCAAGTGCAGGCAGGCTGTATGCAGAAACGTCGTGGGCAATACGGAATGCTTCGCGCGACATACCTTCTAAAAAGTCGCCACTTAATGCTTCTTTGGGGGCAAATGCGATGGCGTGTACCAAGCCGTCTAATCCGTCCCATTTTTCACTTAATTGTGTGAAAGTGTTGTTGATGTCATCGTCGTTTTGTACATCGCAATATAGGATAATGTCTGAATTGAATTCGGCGGCTAGTTTGTGTACGCGTTCTTCTAATTTGTCTACTGCATAAGTGAATGCAAGTTCCGCGCCTTGTTCGTAACAGGCTTTGGCAATGCCATAAGCAATGGAACGTTCGGAAATCATACCTGTTATCAGGATTTTTTTACCTTGTAAGAATGCCATATTGGGTTACCTTTTTGGGTTGTTTGATTGTAAACGCGTTATTGTAACGGATTTCAGGCTGCCTGAAATAATCATTTTTGTGAACATACGGTTTTTTCATTCAGTGCCACTGGTGTGATGTCTCCATTTTTGGCGATTTGGTATACCGCAACGGCACAAGCACTTCTTGAACCATTGCCAATAATTTCATAATCTTGTCCTGCTTGTGGGATAAATGAGCCAATATGTGATGAACAACCAGGTGTTGTGGACCTTTGGTTTACTTTATATAAGCCATCTGCTCTGTGTTCATAAAAGGTATGGTTAGTGCTTAAAGATGCAACATTTGATTGTGCATTGACTGGCAAACCTGCTGTAATGACTATTTCTTGGAAAAATGCACGTGAACCTGCTTTGTTTTGTGAACGGATGTTGCGAGAAATTTCGGTTTCAGGTATGCCAATACTTTGACTTTTTACTGTGCCAATAAGAGATGAAAAAGCTTGTCCGATAGATGCACCGCCTACATTAAATTCTACACCTTTGTTGTTAGTGTTACGGCAATCTATGCCATAGTGTATGGTGGAAGAGTGTCCGTTTTGTCCGTATAAGCGTATGCGTGCTTGAGTTTTGGGGTTGTATTGCGCTGAAATTTGTTCAATAGGTGCATTAGTAGAAGAGCAAGCTGTTAAACATAATGCCATACTTATCATCAATAATTTTTTCATCATTATTAAATAAAAAATCTTCATTTGTTAAATATGATATATAAAAAAACGATAATTATTGGAGAAGCTATCAAAATAATTGCTATAACTATTTTTAAAAAAAGTAGCCAGTCTTTCTTTGGTATGTGAAGTACGCCAACTGGTTCTAAT
>JAFSQZ010000039.1 GCA_017446355.1 Neisseriaceae bacterium | reverse complement strand
GACGACTTTGACGCGGATTTATACCACGCAGAGATTTTGCCTAGTGGATATAATGGGGACGATGATGAAGATGAGAATTGGTGGGATTGATTAAGTATATTTTACAAGCTGCCTGAAAGAATGTTATGCAAGATTAACTTTTCCGATGGGCTTGTAAAACGCTTATTTTATTATCTGTCATTTTGAGTGAAATGAAGAATATTAACAAAACAATAAGTTAAATCTTCATTTCACTAACTATATTCAGAATAACAAGTTTTTCAAAGGTTTTAACCTGATTTTTTATTCTGCTATTCAAGCGTTAGACTTTCCTTTAAAATACTGATTTCACTTGTAATGTTATACTTGAAATTTTGTTAGCGTTTCTTTATTTGAACACGTAACAAAAATTTCATTTTTATTTTGTTTAGGTTGAAAACTTTGTAAACACAATTGAGAAAGATACGTTTGGCAAAGATTTCAGGCAGCCTGAATCTTTTATTTTAACCAACAATTTTGGAGTGCTTATGAAAGCATTGGTAGCAGTAAAACGCGTTGTTGATTACAACGTAAAAGTGCGCGTCAAAACCGATGGTTCTGATGTTGATATTGGTAACGTTAAAATGTCTATGAATCCTTTTGATGAAATCGCTGTGGAAGAAGCTGTACGTCTTAAAGAAGCGGGTAAAATCAGTGAGATTGTTGCCATCTCTATGGGTGAAAAAAAATGTGAAGATACTTTGCGCACAGCATTGGCAATGGGCGCAGATCGTGCCATTCACGTGGAAACTGACGAATCTTTATCACCTTTAACGGTTGCAAAATTATTAAAAGCGGTGGCAGAAAAAGAACAACCCAGTTTGTATTTATTAGGTAAACAAGCGATTGATGATGATGCCAATCAAACAGCACAAATGCTCGCCGCCCTTTTAAATGCGCCACAAGGCACATTCGCTGCCAAAGTGGAACTTAATGATAACGAAGTTATCGTAACTCGTGAAATTGATGGTGGTACAGAAACATTGGCTTTAAATTTACCTGCTGTATTAAGCAGCGATTTACGTTTGAATGAACCACGTTTTGTTAAATTACCTAATTTAATGGCGGCAAAGAAAAAACCTTTGGAAAAAACCAATCCTGAACAATTGGGTGTCGCAGTGGAAAATCGTTTGCAAACCGTGAAATACGCCGAACCTAAAACACGTCAAGCAGGTGAAAAAGTTGCTAGCGTTGCTGAATTGGTTGCCAAACTCAAAGCTGCAAAAGCTATTTAAGGAGCAAAAATGACTACTTTAATTATTGCTGAACACAACAATCAAACCTTAAATCCTTCTACTTTACACGCCATCACAGCCGCTCAAAAATTGGGTGAGGTGCACGTACTCATCGCTGGTTTTCAGGCAGCTACTGTTGCCCAAGAAGTTGCAAATATTCAAGGTGTCGCACAAGTTTTACACGCTGATGCTGCACATTATGAACATCAGCTTGCCGAAGAAATCGCGCCTTTGGTGGTTTCCCTTGCTAACGAATATCAACACATTGCAGCTACTGCCAGCGCATTCGGTAAAAACCTTGCACCACGCATTGCTGCATTATTAGATTGTTCCCAAGTTTCCGATTTAATTGAAATTATTGATGAACATACTTTTGTTCGTCCTGTTTACGCAGGCAACGCTTTGCAAACCGTTCACAGCGATGAAAAACAATTGGTTTTAACATTCCGTGCAACAGCTTTTGATGCAGCAAATGTTTCAGGCAGCCCTGTTGAGATTCGCAGCGTTAACCCACAAAACGCACAAAACATCAGCCGTTTTATCAGTCGTCATATGGTAAAAACCGATCGTCCCGAACTTACTCAAGCACGTGTGATTGTGTCAGGTGGTCGCGCTTTGGGCAGTGCAGAACAATTTAACGCCGTGCTAACACCACTTGCTGATACGCTTGGTGCTGCTATTGGTGCCAGTCGTGCCGCAGTTGATGCAGAATATGCACCAAATGATGCACAAGTAGGACAAACAGGAAAAGTGGTTGCGCCCGAACTTTATTTTGCCATCGGTATTTCTGGTGACATTCAACACTTTGCAGGTATGCAATACAGCAAAACCATTGTTGCAATCAACAAAGACCCCGAAGCACCT
>JAFSQZ010000038.1 GCA_017446355.1 Neisseriaceae bacterium | reverse complement strand
TGTAATGTGTTGTTAAACGCAAAGGAAGTGCCAAGTGATTTTAATCCTGATGTACACGCAGGGGATTTAATACAGATTAACGGCGTTCAATTTATTGTGTTAACCGCAGCACACGTATATGCGCCTTGTGAAACTGGCAAGGGCGAAAATTACAGTATGTTTTGGTTAGGCGTGAAAAATAATATTCAGGCAGCCTGAAATTTTAGCGGAATTTCTATATATTGTTGATTTTATTTAATATTTTAAGAAAGGAATAAAATGATTTATTTTGACCCACAAAAACAAACCTTTTTAGACACCACTATTCACGGCGAAGACATTGCAGAAAAAAACAAAGACTTGATTGAAATCAATCAGGAACAGCATTACTCATTACTGGACGCATTAAATCGTGGCGCGAAAATTAAGGACGATTTAAGCATTCTAGAAAAGCCAAGCCCCTTGCACGAATGGGACGATGAGAAAAAAGCCTTTATTTTGCCCAAAGACGCAGAAAAAAACGCCTTAAAACAAGCCAAAGCGCAAAAAATAAACGAGTTAAACATTCTATCGCAAACCTTGATTAACACGCAATCAGGCGCAAATGAATTACCTGATTTTGAAGTGCAATCGTGGACTTTGCAAGCCATTGAAGCCAAAGCGTGGCAAAACGATAAAACCGCACCGACACCAGTATTAGACAGTATCGCGAAACAGCGCAATCTCCCAGCAGACGCGCTAAAAACCGCAGCATTGCGAAAAACGCTCGCTTATGAAACCTTAACCGCGCAAATCGTTGGACAACGCCAAGCCTTGCAAACGCGTATTGAAAACGCGAAAACGATTGATGAGTTAAACGCGATTAACATTACCTTTCAGGCTGCCTGAAAGCTATTTCTGTCATTGCGAGCCGTGATGAAATCACGACGTAGCAATCTCATTGTTGTTGTGTAAATTTGGTGCGTTTTCCATAGCAAGGAGATTGCCACGCTCGCTTTGCTCGCTCGCAATGACGGTAGGAGTTTCGGCGGTGTTGTTGTTTGTTTTTCAGGCAGCCTGAAAGTATATTTTATGATTGCCACTGTTTTGATTTATGTATAAAATTTGATACATATGAATACAGAAAAACCGATTGAATGGCGCGATACTTCGCTTGATGACTTGAAAAGGTTTCCGCTTGATGCTATTAAACATTTTGGTTATGAATTAGGTTTGGTTCAAAATGGATTAGAGCCTACCGATTTTAAACCGATGGTAAATTTAGGCAATGGCGTTATGGAATTGCGTAAAAAACTGCCTGATGGCGCGTTTCGTGTGGTGTATGTCGTAAAGTTTGAGCGTGCAGTGTTTGTTTTGCACTGTTTTCAAAAGAAAAGCCAGCAAACCGCTAAAAAGGATATTGATATTATCAAGCAACGTTACCGCGCACTGATACAGGAATTAAAAAATGGATAGCAAAACAACTCATATCACGCCTATAAATGGCAATGTTTTTGTTGATTTAGGTTTTGAGCCAGAAGTTGCAAAGCAACTAAAAGCCCATAGCGATATGATTATTCAGGCGAAATTAACACTGGCAAAAAGTGTGAGCGATTGGATTGATGAAAATCAACTTAAACAAGAACAGGCTGCTGAAATTTTAAATATTAGTCGTCCACGCGTTTCAGATGTTGTTAATTGCAAAGTGAGCAAGTTTTCTATTGATGCACTGATTGCTATGCTTGCTAAAACAGGCAAACATATTCAATTTAACATTAGTTAATCTTTTCAGGCAGCCTGAAACAGGAACAATTTAAAAAAAACGCTTAAAAATCGTTAAAAATAAACACGTTAGAAACTATTCTAGCGTGTTTTTTTATTCAAGACCAAGGAGAAAGCAATGTTAAACGCAAAAAACGCTTTTGATGTCTACCAAAAGATCAAAGCATTGGGCGAAATCGCGCTTAATTCAGAGTACACAATGGTGATTGATGGCAAAGATGAATATACCTATTTGGTGAAACAGTTTCCAGTGCCACAAGTTACACCCGAAGATGTGATTGAAGTGCCTTTGATTGGCGGTTTTAAAACAGCAACGCAACAAACACCACGCTTTGATTTTCGCGGTTCTATTGCCTTTAAGGAAAATATGGACGGCGCGGTGCGTGCATTGATTGAAAGCTTACAAGCCGATGTTGAGATTGGCGTGCGCCCTACTTTTAACGCTACTTTGTATTTGGGTACACCTGATAACTTTAAACAAAAATGGCGCATTATTGACGCGGTTTTATTTGGGTTTGACCCATTGGATACCGATACGGAAAACCGTTCGCAAATTACCGTTTTGCAAGGGCAAATTTTCTATATGTATTTTCCTGATGTTGAATAAACGCTATGCAAATTAAAGATTTAGCCGTTGTTTGGCAACAAGGATTGTCAACAAGCTTGATTGATGTGGACACGGCACAAAAGTTTATTGTTGAAGCTGCAAACGAATATCAAGCTTGGGGATTTTTAAAGGCAAGCGGTGGCGACTGCTTAATGAATATTGACGGCGACACGGATTTAACGGTTGCTGAATGGGGCGTGATTAAGCCACTTGCTAGCCTTTTTGCTGAACAAGAAACCGCGTTAATGCAAGAAGCAAGTAGAGTTGCTAGCCACGAGCCTTTTGGGCGCAGTAGTAGTGAAATTGCGCAAGATATTGCTAATTTTCGTAATGAGTATATGCGTAAATGGGCGTTTTACAGTGCGCCTGAAACGATTTAATTTTCAGGCTGCCTGAAAAAAGGACACACAAGGGGAAAATATGGGATTAACCACTGATATTATTCAATACAATTTAAACGATAGACGGCGTAAATTTGTTGGGCAAGCACGCCATTTTAATGTGCAGAAATTAGCCAGTATCGTGAACGGTAACCGTATTCAAGAGATGGTAAAAAAAGGTGATTTATTCGGTTATTTGGGACACGATATTAGACGACGTTTCGGTTTATATCCGCCTGAATGCGCGTTAGAAAATGGCGAAATTATCCCTATTGAACCAGCTTTTGTAACGACTTATATCCGCGTTGATGATGATGGTACTGTATCGCATCAAGCGCGGTTTTTAGACACACCGCTGGGCAGAAAAGCGCAAGAGTGGCACGAAGCGCAAACTGGTGGATTTTCAAGCGTTGTTGCGCCTAATGAAGAAAATCCTACCGAGTTTTGGGGCTTTGATTATGTGTTGTCGCCTAACTTTCACGGCAATCGCGGTTACGCGGTTTTAGACAGTACGGCTTACGATAAAGAATATAACCGTTTAACCAGTAAGCAAAAAATGGCGGTGGAACAAGCGCGAAGAATGGAACAACAGGCAGTAATGGACGCGCTAATTGAAACGGCGCAAAACAGTAAAGCCTTGTTAAAAACCAATGAGCATTTGCTTGCCACAATTGACAGTTTAAGTGAACAACTTGAACAGAGCCAGTTTGAAAACAATGATTTACGCGTAACATTGGACGATTTGCAACACGTTCAAAACGCGCCTTTTACGCGATTGAGTGTTTCGGATAATTGGATTGAGTTGTCAACAAGTGTGATGGACAGTATTCAGAATGTAGACATTAAAGAGATGCAGCCTGAAAATAATAAGCAATTGAATATTTTAAGTTTTTTAGAAAGGGGCTAATATGGCAGAGCCTGTTGTAATGCCTGCGTCAGCGGTGGCGGTGGCGACTGCTGGGGCTGGCGGTTTGTTTTTGGGTATGCCTGTTGAAGCGGTGGTGCTGGGGGCGATTTCCAGTGCTGCCGTTTTAATGCACGATGGCAAAAAAAGCATAGCCCTTGTGATGAGCCACACGATTATCGGCGGTTTGCTAGGCGGTGCGCTTGCGCCTGTTTTGGCAGAGTTTTTTATTCATCAATTTAGCAAACAATACGATTTTTTCACGCATACAGAAGTTTCTCTTTTGCACGTTACCTTGCCTGTTTTGGTGGGTTTGTGCTGGCAATTTTTGGTAAGCGTTATTCATAGCCTATACCCTAGCATTGAAAAGCGTTTTGATGATGTGATTGATTTTTTCTTTTCGTTTTTTACAAGGGGTAAAAAATGATGGTGTTTGATTATTTGCATATGGTTAAGTGTGTTTTGATTTTTTTAGCGACTTTACCGTCTTTGGTGGTGTTTTATTTTATGGTTTGCCGTGTTGCTGCCAAAAAAAGAAAGTTATTCAGTTTTGATGCGGAAATGTGCGAAAGTTGGGCTTATTTATTGGTGCTGGGCGGTTCTGTGGCAACTTGGTTCTATGTGTTGCAATACCATCAATTACCACACTGGGATAAGTTGTTAATGGATAGCGCGGTGTGTTTGTATTTTTGTCAGCGCAATTTACGTATTCAGACTTTAAACGATAAACGACAATCGCACGGAAAAATGCCGTTTAAAGGCTAAAAAACGCAAAAATGGGAACGCTTATATTCAGGTAGCCTAACTGCATTAAAATGACCTTGCTTTCTTCTAGAAAGCGTTGGTTCATTTTAAAATCCGTTGATGGTTTGGGCTACGACTTCTCTTTTTGAGAACAGTAGCCATTTTTTTTTGGAGTAAAAAATGAGTTTTTGGAACAGTGAAACATTTGCAAAATTAACAAACACCGTTCTAGGCATTGGCGGTATCGCTGGGGCGCATACTTCAAACTGGGGCAGCCTGAATAATGATTTAATCGCACAATTTCAGCAAGTTGATGTGAATAATGTTGCCACTGGTTTAGCGTTTAAAGCCGTGATTAAAGAGGGTTCTATTGAACAGTCTTTTAACTGGCAATCGCCTTTTGATAATTTCAATCTTGAAAGCCGTTATCTCGGTGCAATGGGGACAATGCAGTCAGGTTTAGCAAGTGAATTGTTGGGTGTTGTTGGTATCAATCCGAATGATAGTAATGAAGTGGTGGGCAGTAAGCTTAAAGAGATGACTGAAATCCCTGCTGGCAAAAGTTCTATTACCAAGATGAACAGCCGACAAGTTTATACTGGACATCAGCCGTTAAAAATCAGCTGTACGCTATTGTTTCGCGCGTGGCAAGACCCACAAAGTGAAGTGATTGCGCCGTTTAATGCTTTGTTGCAAATGGCGTATCCTGCGCATATGGCAGAAAATGTTGTAGACGCTGCGAAAAATGCCACAGAAAACGCGCAAAATGAACAAGGCTTATCTAAACTTTTTCATAGCGATGCGCCTAATCGTGTGATAATGACGTATAAAGGCGAAACTTACCCCCCGTTAATCATTGAAAGCATAGGCAAACCGCTTGACGCGCCTTATAGCCCTATGGGCGATTTATGGCTGGAAATTCCTGTTGCCTTTTCTACTTATCAATCTATGGATTATCAAGATTTTGCTAATGCACAAAGTGCTGGTATTAACGGCGCAATCGGTGGGCTGGTTGATAAAACAATGAATAAAATCAGTAAGTTGTTTTAATGCCGCAGGTTTTAGGCGAAAGCTGGTTGCAGTTGAAAAGAAACGGTTTCACCTAGTGATGCAGAAATGTTAACAAGTGCATCAAGTGAAAATTTTTCAATTTTGTGTTGCAATAAATCATTGATACGCGGTTGTGTAACTTGGCATTTTTGAGCAGCTTGTTTTTGTGTCCAGCCGTTCTGAATAATTACTTGTTCAATATGCAGCATCAAATCCGCGCGTAAACGCATATTTGTTGCTTGTTGTGGGGTGTCGCATATTGCATCAAAGACGGTGTTAAAAGTGTTCATTTTTGAATGTCTTTCAATA
>JAFSQZ010000037.1 GCA_017446355.1 Neisseriaceae bacterium | reverse complement strand
TTATTTTTTCCAAAGATAAATGCGTCATTTCTTGGTAACGAACGCTGTATGGTGTCATTTCCGAATTTAAAACAAGTTGCGCGGTGGGCGCATAGTTTTGACAAACTTCTAGCGCGTGATCCAAGACGCCTTGTTTAAAAGGGCAGGGCGGTACAATCCAGTAAGCATAATGAATGTCTTCATTATGGTGTTCTTTTTGCCATTTATCTAAAACGCTTTGCAGTTCTTTTTTTCCTGCCACCAATACATCGGCAATGCTTCGCCAAAAGAGTATTTTTTCCATTTCTTCGGGTTTGTTGAGAAAAAATGGGTGTTTGGCAACCAAAATTTGCGCGATTTCATTGGCGAGAATAGACGCATCAAATTCATTTAAAACTGCTTTTATACCGCGAGAAGAGTCAATTCGGAGAATAATGTTTTCGCACATTTCTGGATACAGTTGTGTTTCTGTATCAAAAAAGCTTTTGGGCATCAAGCTTTGTAGATTGGTGTCCACAGAAGCTTGCATTTCCACTTCACCAGCAGTGTCAAGATGTTTTTGCACAGACAGCTTATTAGATGAATGGTTCAGGTAGCCTGAAAATTTGTTTTTCGCATCAACAATACATTGATTGATGTTGTTTTGTTGTTCGGTTAATTTTTTAATGGTGTAATCCAAAACGCCACAACCAAAATTGGTGGATTTAACATAACAATCGGCAACGTAATATTGTTCTAGAATGTCAATAATGCTTTGAACGCTGTGTTTTTTCTGTATACTTTTTTGGGTTTTGCTGTCATTGGTTTGATCGTATTCGTCAATAATACTGTGGTATTTTTGCTGGTGTGTTTTCGCTTGCTTTTCGTATGCTTGACGGTTTTTTTGATACATTGCTAAACGTTCTTGAATTTTGGCGTTGATTTCACCAATCCAATCACGTAATGTCGTTAGCGAAGAATAAGTGCCTTGCCATTCGTAAATAACCGCTGGTTCCAAGTTGGCAACGATTTGCTCGGCAAACTTTTCAATCATATTTTCATTGATGGCATAGAAAACGCCAACACCTTTACCGTGAAAGTGTTGCATATAGGTTTCTTGCATCAAATCATAGGCATTTTGTATTTGTTTGCGCCAATTGCTTTCTCTGCTTTCTTCAATGTTTTTTAGGCAGAAATTGGCACGATCTTTCCATTCTTTTTCTATGCTGTTTAACTTGTATGAAGTGGGATTATCTGGATTGTCTTCTTTATGCAAGAAGTCGTCATGCAGTCGCCATTTTTTATCGTCAAACAAATAGTTAAAACATTCTGGTAAATCAAACTTTTCTTCACTTTGGGCAAAGAAAAGTTTTTCTGTAATCCGTATCGCGTTTTGACGCGACATAGACACATACATTTTTTGTGTATCAACTGACACGGTAAGTTCTTTAAGTTCCGCGAAAATATGCTGTTCTGGAACAGCATTTTTAGGAAAACCGCCAAATACTTTAACATTAACGGTATTCAAAATATGATGCGCACAAGTTATCAATGTATCTTGTTCAGCTTGTTTGCTTTTATAGGGATACATTAAAAAAGAAATGTTATCACGGGCAAATGCTCTGCATTCAAGTAAGGTGGCATAAATGTGCGCACGACTTTTTTCTGAAAGTGAATCAATAGGGTGCAAACCATATACATTGATATGAATATGGTCAGAATGGGCAGATAAGCCAGATAAAATATCAAATAAAACACCAGTGGCATCACAAGCGGAAAGATCAGCGATAATGTGGAAGATGTTTCCATTTTTGCAATATGGATTGAGCTTTTTCCACAATATATTGCCGTGTTTTTTGAAAGATTCTGCATACGCTCGGCGTGAAACAGGAATTTGTGTTTTTACTTTTTCTACTTGTTCCGCGCCCAGTGTTTTTTTAATCAGAACAGCTGTTGCCACTGAACCATCTTGACGTGATTTGGTTGGAAGAGAAATGACTTCAATACCTTGTGCATCAATATTTTTTTCGGAAAAACCCATATGAAAAAATATGGGTTTTTGCTGTTTGCTTAACCCATCATCGCACAGGTGTTTTAATTGATTTAAACAGTCAAATCCTTGTTGAGCTAATCCTATAACAATATGATGCATTTTGAGCTGTCCTTTTTTGAGTGTTGTGTGTGCGTGGATGGTTTGTGAATAGTTTTTAAGGAAGATTCACAATATTCATATTGATTATTATAGTGAAACTAGAGTTTTAGCTCACCCATTATAACTTAATTTCAATAATTCATATGATAAAAAACTGATAAAAACATTTCAGGCAGCCTGAAAAAGACGATTATCTATTAAGATGGATTTAAAGATGACTTTGTTTTTACGCGTATTTCAACACATCAACAAGCCAAAAAGAACCCACAAAAAGAAATAAGCATTATTTC
Source organism: Neisseriaceae bacterium (assembly GCA_017446355.1). GTDB lineage: Bacteria > Pseudomonadota > Gammaproteobacteria > Burkholderiales > Neisseriaceae > RGIG3394. Next base: position 4,363 of record JAFSQZ010000037.1, on the reverse strand, counting down.
TTTTTTTGTTGTAACTTTGCCAATGATGAACATCTACTGTCGTTCGTTGTGTCAAACAATCAATAGCTATATGTTATGGCAGAAAGTGTGTTTTTTTGCATAATCGTGGAGAAATATGACACATATCAGATGAAAATGGAGTAAATTTGCACTATAATGCCCAACTTTAAAAATAATGCATCAGGGATTATCATGACTGAAATGTTCCATCATAAGATTGTCTTTCTTGGACCACCTGGTTGCGGTAAAACAACTGCCGTTCAAACATACAGTGAAATTGAGACAGTAAATACTGATGTAAAAGCGACCGAAGCCAGTGTAACGATGATTAAAGAAACGACCACTGTGGCATTGGATTATGGTGCGGTGGTGCTGGATAAGGAAACCAAAATTCACCTTTATGGAACACCAGGTCAAGAACGTTTTGATTTTATGTGGGAAATTCTTGGTGGTGATAGTAACGGTATTGTTATTCTTGTTGATCATACTTCCGAAGATCCCATTGGAACCTTGAATTTTTATTTTGAAAAAGTTCACGACTTTTTGGAAAAAGTGCCATCAGTTGTTGGCATCAATAAATTTGACTCCCCCTCTTCGCACGGCTTAACTTTGGACGATTACAAAGCTGCTGTTGCAAAATCCGACTTCAAAAACATCCCTGTTTATGAAGTGGATATGCGAAAAGAAGATGATGTGCGTTTTCTTGTGATGACGTTATTGTTCTCTAATCCATTATCTTTACAGAAAGAAGCAGAGTAGGGAAATTAAGCAATTCGTTGTAAAACATAGATGATACATATTTTTTATATGGATTTTTAAATCTCAAAGGTAGTAATGATATGAAAGAGAAAAAACTACAAGTATTTATTGACGGTGTTCATAATTATTTTACCCAAGTAAATGATTATGGTATTGAAGTGGGTACGCCTTATTTGGTTGAAAACATAAATCCACCATCAGGTGATATTACTGGTGTTATTGGTATTACAGGTCCTATTACAGGTTGCGTGTATTTCACTGCGCCTATTGATTTGTTAAGACACCTTTTGATGACCATTAAAGAACCAGATTTGTCTGTTGCCAATATGATGGACTTGGTTGGTGAAGTGGCAAACACTATTGCGGGTAATGCCAGAAGTGAATATGGTCCAGAATTTGATATTTCTGTTCCATTTGTCATTAAAGGCGTGCCAGATGAAATTCATTTACCACGCGATTCTCGCTCTTTCGTGATTCCAATTGGTTGGAAAACACATAATGCGAACATTGTGATTAGCTTGAAAAAAAGTTGATAAAAATTGAAGTGTAAATATTTCAGGCAGCCTTTCCCTTTCAGGCTGCCTGAAATGTTGTTGTGGTAATGATGCCAATATTTGTATTGGGCAAGCTTTGCGAAACGTGTTATTTTGGTGTTCTTACGAAAATTTCAGAATGATGCGTTTTGCAAAGGTTTTGTTGGGTTTGAAAGCATCAAAAATGGAGCCAATTTTATCGGCTCCATTTTTTATTGTGGTTTTTAATGAGCAACGCAACTTTGTATGTTATTGATGTCGCAAGCGATTTGTAAATCACCGTCAACAAATACGCCTTCAACAACGTAAACATCATCTACCCATTGTCCTTTTTTTTCATTTTGCCAAGAGTTAATGCTTTCTTGGTTGGATTTGACCAGTACTAATTTACCTAAACCATTGCGTTTGTCATTTCTGTATTCACCTTCGTATTTGCTACCAGAAGGGTAGGTGAGTACGCCTTTGCCTGTGCGTCTACCATCTCGCCAATCTCCTGAATAGACTTCACCTGTTGCCCAAGTATACACGCCTTTGCCATCTGTTCTGCCGTAGGCAAAATTGCCTTCATATTTGTCTTTACCAATGGAAATACCTTCACCATGTGCTTGTCCGTTGATGCACGCGCCTGTGTATTCTCCGCGAATGTCCATATCGGCTACATAACAAGATGCAGCAAAAGTGGTGCTTGAAAATAGGATAGTCATCATTAAAGATAATGCACGCAATGTGTTTTTTTTCATTATTAAGTCCTTTAAAAACAAATAAAAATAAAAAAGTAAGAATAAGTATTTCAGGCTGCCTGAAAGATTAGCGCAGTTTGAGTGAGCTTAATCCAATGAGTACCAGTACAATGGTAATAATCCAAAAGCGTATGACCACTTGTGTTTCATGCCAGCCTTTTTGTTCAAAGTGATGGTGGATAGGTGCCATTAGGAAAATGCGTTTTTTGGTGCGTTTATACCAGCTAACTTGCGCAATAACGGATAAGGCTTCTGCGACAAATAAGCCACCCATAATTCCTAATACAAGTTCTTGGCGCAAAATAACAGCAACTGTACCCAAAGCAGCACCTAATGCGAGTGCGCCAACATCGCCCATAAATACTTGTGCGGGGGCTGCGTTGAACCATAAAAAGCCTAAACAAGCACCACATATGGCGCAACAGAAAATGGTAACTTCATTTGCTCCTGCGATATAGGGAAGTTTTAAATAGTCGGCGAATGTTGCGTGTCCCGAAACATAGGCAAAAATGGCTAATCCACCTGCAACCAATACTACTGGAAATGCGGCTAAACCGTCTAAACCGTCGGTTAAATTGACAGCATTTGATGCGCCTACAATGGTTAAATAGCTTAAAACAATAAAACCTAATACGCCAAAGGGTAAGTTAAATTGTTGGAAAAAGGGGAAAACAATAATTTCATAAGCATTTGATTTTGCTAAATAAAAAATGGCGAAGGCTGCAATTAAGGCAACGCTGGATTGCCAAATCATTTTGAACTTTGCGGAAACACCGTTAGGGTCTTTGTATACGACTTTACGCCAGTCGTCATAGAATCCGAGTGCGCCTGTGAATAGGGTAACGCCGAGTAAAATCCAAACATAGTGATTGCTTAATTTACACCAAAGTAGGGTGGATATTGTGATGGCGGTTAAGATGAGTGTGCCACCCATAGTGGGGGTGCCTGTTTTGATAAGGTGGGTTTGTGGACCGTCAGAACGAATGGGTTGTCCTGCTTTTAATTCGGTGAGTTTGCGAATGGTCCAAGGTCCAAGCCATAAACAAAATAATAGGGCAGTGAGTGCTGCCATAATGGCGCGAAACGTGGTGTATTGAAAAACATTAAATCCTGTAACGTAATGTTGTAGAAATTTGGCAAAATAAATGAGCATAGTTGTTCCTAAATATTGACTGTTATTTTTTATTGTTATTTTTTTGTTTCAGGCTGCCTGAAAGGTGAGTGTTTTATTTTTGTTGCACGGTATCCAATAAGGCATCAACGATTGTTTCCATTTGCATAAAGCGTGAACCTTTGACCAAGATGCTGGCTTTTTCGGGTAAATGCTGGATTAAGCTTGCGACTAATGGTGTTTTTTCATCAAACCATAAACCGTTTTCACCAAATTGTTTGGCTGCCTGAATGCTGTGTTTACCCACAAAATAGGCGTGTTCAATGCCTAAATCACGCGCATAAATGCCGATTTCTTCGTGCATTTTTGCTGCGTTGTCTTCGCCTAATTCGCCCATATCGCCCATCACAAATATTCGTGGCGCAGGCAGTTTGGCTAATACATTTAAGGCGGCTTTCATACTATCAGGGTTGGCATTATACGTGTCATCTAAAATTAGGCTATTTTTTTTACCTTTTTTATTTTGCAATCTGCCTTTAATGTTTTGAAAACTGCTTAAACCTTGTGCGATTTGTGGCAAACTTAAACCACCTGATAATGCCAAAGCAGCAGCTGCACAAGCATTACTGATGTTGTGTTCGCCTGCAACAGGTAAATGAACAGGTTCTTTCAGGCAGCCTGAACAGAGTACAAAATCACTGGATAAATCATTTAATACAATATCTTGTGCGTAAACATCACCTGTGTGCAAACCAAAAGTTTGGGTGGTGAAGTTTTCGGTGGCTGCCTGAAAAATGGCGAAATGTTTGTCTTCTTTTGGCAAAATCGCAATGCCTTGTTTGGGTGTTAAACCTTGATAAATTTCACTTTTTGCACGCGCAATGTCGGCAACACCATTAAAGCCACAACCTATGTGCGCACTCATTGCGTTATTGACCAAAGCAATATTGGGCGCGGCTAAACGCGTGAGTAAAGCAAGTTCACCAAAACCACTCATTCCCATTTCAATCACGGCAAAACGGTGGTGCGCTTTTAAATTTAATAAGGTGAGCGGTAGACCAATATGATTATTGAGATTGCCAGCGGTGGCTAATACGGCTTCTTCACCAAAAGCTGTGCGCAAAATATTGGCGAGCATTTCTTTGACGGTGGTTTTTCCCGAAGAACCTGTGATGCCGAATATTAAAGCTTGGCTTTGTGTTCGCCATTTTGCGGACAAT
>JAFSQZ010000002.1 GCA_017446355.1 Neisseriaceae bacterium | reverse complement strand
TTACCAATATTTCAGGCAGCATTAGATTTTAAATATTCGGCAATGGCTTTGGCGTTGTCTAAAATAATGGCACCTTGTTCGCGCATTTGTTGCCACGCTTGTTCTATGGTTTCAGGGGCGATGCCACGACAGGCAGCTTGGTTGACAATGACTTGCCATTTTCCTGCTTTTAAGAGTTGTAAAACGGTGGTTTTGACACAATAATCGGTTGCTAATCCGCCGACAATCAGGGTTTTCGCGCTTTTGGCTTGCAACCATTCAATTAAACCTGTGCTTAATTTTTCGGTTAAGTCGTGATAACACGCGCCGTATGGGTGAAGTTCTGGATCTACACCTTTCCAAACGCAGTAATCGTATTCGGTACTTTCAGGCAGCCCGTCTAATAGTTCAAAACCTTTGCTGCCAACAATGGCGTGCGCTACCCAAGTGATGTCGGCGTTGGGTAAGCCTGTGGGTTGGTACATATCTTCTGGTTTGGCGCATAACCAGCGTGCTTGGGGACTGTGTGCGTCTTTGCTCATTACGCGTAAATCTGCTAATGCAGCTTGAGCATTGAGTTCGGCAACAATTTGATCACCTTCTTGTACAGGTAATTCATTGGGACAAAGTGGCGTGAAAGTTTTTTGTGCATCAATATCAAGGGAGACAATCATTTTGTTTTCCTTTGGGTAATGAATAATAATTAAATGTTCAGGCTGCCTGAAAAAGATTATTTAAAAAAAGCGATGCCTGTTTCGCGAGTAATGGCAGATTGCAGTTTTTCTCGTAATTGTGCATATTCGCCTGTATCATTTTCAGGCAGCCTAAATGGTGCAAAACGACCTGTCGCGTGAAAAGGTTTTGAATAATATGCTGCTCCAAATGCAGCAATACCACTAATATAAATCCATTGTTTTTTTCGATTGATTTTCACTTTTTCAATATAATAATTAGATACCGTGTCAAAAATAATTATAAATAAATTAAAAATAAAAAATAACAATAATATACTGATAACTTTATTTATTTTGTCAAAATTTTGAATAACATAATATGCAAGTGAAAAAAATAAACAACATAAAAGTATTTTACAAATGTATTGAAATACTTTTCCGTATGAAACAATCACTGTCCATTGAATGATTTCTTCGCCATTTTGCCAATCCCGATGTATTCGTTTTAATTCATTTCGGCAAAATTCATCGCTCATCATTTTTTGATGTCTTTTCCACATTTTCAGGCAGCTTGTTGTTGTAAATGTGTATAAACGATGGTTTTATTTTTTGCACGCATTAGTGGGTAACAATGCTTCGCCATAGGGTTCGCTTTCGCCTTTGAAAAAGTATTGAAATTTAATGGGAAGATTTGCGTATGTGGGGCGAGCAAGGGGGGATATATAATAGGGATAATTGGGATTACAAAACGTATTCATCACTTCTTCTGATAACCTATCATTAAAGATTTCTTGCCCCATCTCTTTAATCATTTTTGTATCTGACTCACTAGGATTTAATTCATATTGTACCGTCAGCGTATTGTCTTGACAGAATGCACCTTTGATTTTGACTTCGGCATCATCTTTTTCTTGTGCTTGATAGTGTTTTGCGCTCAAAGCCACCATATTACATATGGTGTTTTGTTCGGCTTTTGATGTTTCTGTTTCGGCGTAGGCGTTTAGTCCTAAACTCATTAACACGAAAAGCGTTATCAATTTTTTCATATTGGCTCCTATTTATTTTGCCAATGATGCCACCATAACGGCTTTTATGGTGTGCATACGGTTTTCTGCTTGGTCAAAAACGATGCTGTTTGATGATTCAAATACGTCATTCGTTACTTCAATGCCGTTGGCTAATTCAGGGTATTGGGCGGCGATTTCTTTACCGATTTTGGTATCGCTATCGTGGAAAGCGGGCAAACAGTGCATCAATTTGGCGTTGGGATTGCCTGTGTTTTGCATCAGTTGGGCATTGACTTGATAAGGCAATAGTTTGCTGATGCGTTCTCCCCATACTTCAATCGGTTCGCCCATAGATACCCAAATATCGGTATGCACAAAGTCTACATTTTTAATGGCTGCCTGAATATCGTCTGTAACCAAGATACGTGCGCCACTTTGTTGGGCAAATTCGGCGCACATTTGTTGCAAGGCTTCACTGGGTTGCAATTCTTTTGGCGCGGCAATACGCACGTCCATACCGAGTTTCGCGCCAATCATCAATAATGAGTTGCCCATATTGTTGCGTGCATCGCCTAAATAAACGTAACTGATTTCACGCAAAGGTTTATTGCTGTGTTCCATCATCGTTAGCAAATCAGCCAGCATTTGTGTGGGGTGCCATTCATCGGTTAAACCGTTGAACACAGGAACGCCAGCATAATCGGCTAATTCTTGCACGGTTTTTTGAGAAAAACCGCGATATTCAATGGCATCAAACATTCTACCCAAAACACGCGCGGTGTCTTTCATACTTTCTTTGTGTCCAATTTGCGAAGCAACAGGGTCAATATAGGTAACGTGTGCGCCTTGATCGTGTGCAGCCACTTCAAATGCACAACGCGTGCGTGTTGAAGTTTTCTCAAAAATCAGCGCAATGTTTTTACCGCTTAAACGTGGGGTTTCAGTACCACTGTATTTTTCGTGTTTTAATGCTTTCGCCAAATTAAGCAGAAACAAAATTTCTTCTTCACTGTGATGCGTTAAACTTAATAAATGACGATTGTATAAATTCAAAGTCATTGTTTATTCCTTTGGTTACCTAAATGGCTGCCTGAATGTTTTTAACGATGGATTGCTTTATCGGCAATGTCTTGGCGGTATTGCATACCATCAAAATGAATATGCGCCAATGCTTCATAAGCTTGTTTTTTCGCTAGCGCAACGTCTTGCCCCAAACCAACGACACACAAAACGCGTCCGCCATTGGTGATGATATTACCTTGTTCATCTTCACTCGTGCCAGCGTGAAAAACTTTGCCAACTTGATTTGCTGCATCAATACCAGCAATTACATCGCCTTTTTTAGGAGAATTGGGATAATTTTTCGCCGCCAATACCACGCCAACTGCGGTTTCTTCTTTCCAAGCTGCCTGAACATTATTTAATTGACGGTTTAAGGCTGCCTGAATTAAATCCACTAAATCACTGTCTAAACGACTCATAATCGGTTGTGTTTCAGGGTCGCCAAAACGACAATTAAATTCAATGGTGTGTGGCGCACCTTCGTTATCAATCATCAAACCTGCATACAAAAAGCCTGTAAACTCATTACCATCGGCTTTCATACCGCGCACAGTTGGCAAAATAATTTCGTCCATCACGCGTTGATACACGCTTTCGGTTACCACAGGCGCAGGGCTATACGCTCCCATACCGCCCGTATTCGGTCCCATATCATTGTCTAATAAACGCTTATGGTCTTGACTGGTTGCCATTGGCAGCACGTTTTCACCGTCCACCATCACAATAAAACTGGCTTCTTCACCACTTAAAAAGTCTTCAATCACCACGCGTGAACCAGCATTGCCCATTTTGTTGCCCAAAAGCATATCATCAATTGCCGCGTGCGCCATTGCCAAATCGGTTGCCACAATCACGCCTTTGCCAGCCGCCAAACCATCAGCTTTAATCACAATCGGCGCACCTTTTTGATTAACGTAAGCGTGTGCCAAATCCGCATTATCAAAAGTTTGATATTTTGCGGTAGGAATATTGTGTTTTGCCATAAAAGCTTTGGCAAAATCTTTGGAACTTTCTAACTGTGCCGCATTTTTGCTGGGACCAAAAATCGGCAAACCCGCTGCACGAAAATCGTCTACAATCCCTGCTGCCAAAGGTGCTTCAGGACCCACAACAGTAAACGCAATATTTTCTTGACGACAAAACGCAATTAAGTCAGCGTGATTGGTTAAAGCAATATTGGTTAATTTAGGTTCTTTTGCCGTACCCGCATTACCTGTTGCCACAAAGATTTGTGATACTTTGGACGATTGCGCCAATTTCCACGCCAACGCGTGTTCACGACCACCACTACCAATCACCAATAATTTCATTTTCATTTCCTTTGTGTACAAAATATTTCAGGCTAAAACCTTTGCAAAATGCGTTATTTTGACCTTGAACGTAAGCGAATAGGGAAGAGTCTTAACTGCTTGTCTTATAAAAGATTATTTGCTTACACCTAAAATAACGAATGGTAAAAATAGCGTTTTCAAAAGTTTCAGGCTGCCTGAAAAGAAAAAAGGCGTATTTTAACGCAAAAGCCTGAATATTAGGATTTTTTCTGTATCAAACACACGTTCAGGCAGCATCAAACCGCTCTTCGCTCACATCAATTTGACGCGTCTGTTGCCAAGCCGTTAAAGCTGCCTGAACATTTGCCAAAGGCACGCGTACTGTCAACCGACAATCCAACTGCAAATCCTGTTGCACCACATTCGCTTGATGCAATTTCGCCAAACGCAAAGCCTCGTTTAAAGACGAATAATCACAACGCAAATAAACCGTTTTTTCAATATTCTTTTGCACAATTTCAGCAGCCTGAAACGCCATTGCCGTAGCACTTTTATACGCATTGATTAAACCAGGCACGCCCAATAACGTCCCCCCAAAATAGCGCACCACCACCACCAAAACATCGGTTAATTCAAAAGAATCAATTTGTCCCAAAATTGGTCTACCCGCGCTGCCTGAAGGTTCACCATCATCGTTGGCACGAAATTGATTGCCATCAACACCCAATCGCCACGCAAAACACCAATGCCGCGCCTTATGATGCTCTTGACGCAAAGCGTCCACATACGTTTTAACATCTTCACTGGAAAAAATAGGGTAAGCAAACGCAATAAAGCGGCTGCCTTTATCTTTAAACTCGGCTTGAACAGGTTGAGCAATGGTTTGATAAGTGGTAATGGTCATAAGTCGTGTTTCAGGCAGCCTGAAAAATGGTTAATCAGATAATGTAAACAATTTATTGAATGGCTCGCGACATTATAATACGCGCCGTTTTAATCGTGAAACACTGTGCCAAATATCTATTGATACTTATCAATTTTCAGGCAGCATCATTACCGTTACAAACAAAGTTCACTCTTTATAATCATAAGATTGCCACGCCTTGCATTTGCAAGGCTCGCAATGACGAAGTGGGTTACAAGCGTTTCAGGCTGCCTGAAAGAAAACACATTCGTCATTGCGAACCGAAAGGCGTGGCAATCTCCTGATTTAAACGCCCCTGCCTGAAATAAAACAAAAGCAGCCTGAAATAAAACACCCGTCATTGCGAGCCTTGCGAACGCAAGGCGTGGCAATCTCCCAAAGTTTCAGGCAGGGCAGTTTGAATAAACAGTTGCTGTTGCATTAGGGAGATTGCTACAGTTTGCTTTGCAAACTTCGCAATGACAGATTAAATAAAGGAGATTGCCACAGTTTACTACGCAACAACGCAATGACAGATTAAATAAAAGCAGCCTGAAATAAAACACTCGTTATTGCGAGCCTTGCGAACGCAAGGCGTGGCAATCTCCCAAAGTTTCAGGCAGGGTAACTTAAACAAAACAGTTTCTATTGCATCAAGGAGATTGCCACA
>JAFSQZ010000036.1 GCA_017446355.1 Neisseriaceae bacterium | reverse complement strand
TGCCACAATGTTAAAAACAAGGCATAATCGCGTCCATTGGGGTAACCCAATGAGGCTATTCACATACTATATAGTACGTGAATAATATTTGATAAATGGACCACTGACCGCAAGGAAAGGAAAGACTTTATGTCAACAGTTAAAGAATGTTTAGAAGAAATGATGAAAATTGATGGCGCAATGGCTGTATCTATCGTTGATGCAACCAGCGGCTTTATGTTAGGTTCAGAAGGTAAAGGCTTGGACTTGGAATTCGCTTCTGCGGGTAACACTGAACTTTATCATACTAAACAAAAAATTATGTCCGTTTTGGGTATCAATGAAAAAGTGGAAGACTTTTTAATTGAATTGGAAAGTCAAATTCACATTTTGTATCCAATTGCTCATCTTAAAGACGTGTTTGTTTACTTTGTGATGAAAAAAGATGGTGGTACATTAGCTTTGGCTCGTCGTGGTGTTAGAACGGCTACTGCTGAATTAGCTATTTAATGAGATAACCAAAACCAGCCATCTTAACTATGTTAAGGTGGCTTTTTTTGTAAGGAAAATACAATGATTGGATTAAAAAATTGGTTGGAACAAACTTTGCAAGGCAATGATTTGCCTTTGAATATTCCTGCAAAAGCGCAAGATTTACACGGTATTTCAGTAGACGAAGTGATGCAAGCGCATGCTGCTTGGCGTGATAGATTGGAATTGACATTGCGCGGTCAAAATCCTGATGAATACGACCCTGCTGTTGTGGGTGCGGATCATTTGTGCCAATTTGGTCAATGGTTGCATGGTGATGGTCAGGTATTGAAAAACTATCCAGAATTTGCTGAATTATTGGAAGCGCATAAACAATTCCATGCGATTGCAGGCAGTATTTTGGAAAACCATAAAAAAGGAAAATTGGCTGATGCTATGATTCTTTTGCGCAAGGATTTGGTAGAAGCATCTAAACAAGCCAAAATTGCTTTGGTGAAATTGGTTTTGGCAATATATGGCGGTTAAAAACAGTCATTAAAATGAAAATAGACATCGTTTTGCGGTGTCTATTTTTTTGTTGTTTAAAACCTTTATAAAACTCATCATTCTGAATGTAATGCAGTGAAATAAACAATCTGAAACCTTTGCAAAGGTTTCAGGCAGCCTGAAACGTAAAATCATAATGTTTGCTTGAAGAGTTAATTATTCATTATTATGATTTAAGTTGTGGTAAAAAAAGAGAGAATTTTGCGATTTGTAGTCAGGAGATTGCCACGCCTTGCATTTACAAGGCTCGCAATGACGGTTGGCGGTTCGGCGGTGTTATTGTTTGTTTTCAGGCAGCCTGAAAATCATTTTGTCATTGCGAGACTGCGTAGCAGTCGTAGCAATCTCCTTGTTGTTGTGTAAATTTGATGCGTTTTTAGCAGCAGGGAGATTGCTACGCTCACTGCGTTCGTTCGCAATGACAGTGTTTAGGGCGCAATGTTTGGCTTAAAATCTCACCCAAATGTTTTATTATTTGTTTTATAAAAATTCTTTGCTTGCAGAGATTGAGTTTTCAGGCAGCCTGAAACGCAAAATCATAATGTTTGCTTGAAGAGTTAATTATTCATTAATATGATTTAAGTTGTGGTAAAAAAAAGAGAGAATTTTGCGATTTGTAGTCAGGAGATTGCCACGCCTTGCATTTGCAAGGCTCGCAATGACGGTTGGTGGTTTGGCGGTACTATTGTTTGTTTTCAGGCTGCCTGAAACGCAAAATCATAATGTTTGCTTGAAGAGTTAATTATTCATTATTATGATTTAAGTTGTGGTAAAAAAAGAGAGAGAATTTTGCGATTTGTAGTCAGGAGATTGCCACGCCTTGCATTTGCAAGGCTCGCACTGACGGTTGGTGGTT
>JAFSQZ010000035.1 GCA_017446355.1 Neisseriaceae bacterium | reverse complement strand
TTCACAAACACTGATGAAAACAAAAGATGGCAAAGGACGTGTTGCAGCACACGAAATTATGATATCTACACCTGCAATTCGTAACCTAATTCGTGAAGCAAAAGTTGCACAAATGCATTCAGCGATTCAAACAGGTCAAAACTATGGTATGCAAACTTTGGATCAATGTTTACAAGGCTTGGTGCGTACTGGTCAAGTATCATTAGCGGAAGCACGTGCTAAAGCAGCCAACCCAGATATGATTGTTTAATGATTTCAGGCAGTCTGAATTATTCAGGCTGCCTGAAAGATACCATTTAAGGAGTGTTGTATGGAAACTCAAAAACAAAACGCATTGGCTGAAATGCATAAAATTGTGAGTGGTTATAATTACCAAAGTCCTAATATAGAAGTAGGTGAAAATGCCGCTATAAAAGAGCAAGCAGCATCAGCTGTTTCTCAATCAGCAGCACCTGCAACAACAGAAACACACGTTCAGACAGCTCCAGCCGCTGCACCAGCTACCGCCAAAGAAACAGTTGAACACGATTACGAAACACAAGGTTTACACCCTGTATTGGAAAAGTTATCATCAGAATGCGAAAGACTTGGTGCTTCTGATATTTTTATCAGCACAGGTTTTCCACCATCATTTAAAATCAACGGTGAATTAACCCCTACTTCTTTTCCTGTATTAAGCCCTGCTGATGCAAAAAAATTAGTGTATTCCACGCTGACAGCCATACAACGCAAACGTTTTTTAGAAGAGTTGGAATTAAACTATGCGGTAAGTTCGCGCACAGGTGTACGTTATCGTGTTAACGCTTATCACGAGCAAGGTCGCATCGGTATGATTTGGCGACGAATCACCACCAAAATTCTAACCGTTGACGATTTAAAACTACCCCAAAACTTAAATGATTTGGCGATGCAACCACGTGGTTTATTGATATTAGCAGGGGCAACAGGTTCAGGTAAATCCACTTCTATGGCAGCAATGCTAGACTATCGCAACAAACATTCAGCTGGTCATATTATTACCATTGAAGATCCACTTGAATATATTCACAAACCCATTAAAAGCATTTTCACACAACGAGAATTAGGTATTGATACCAACTCTTGGTCAATGGCTGTTCAATCAGCAATGCGCCAGGCACCTGATGTTGTTTGTGTGGGTGAGGTGCGTAATGAACACACTATGGAATACGCATTGCAATTGGCGCAAACAGGACACTTATGCGTATTTACCATTCACGCCAACAATGCCGTGCAAACCATTGAACGTATTTTAAACTTCTATCCAGAAGAGCGTCATAAACAAGTATTGATGGATTTAGCATTAAATATTGTTGGTATTATTGGTCAACGTTTAGTACGTTTGAAAACAGGTGGGCGACGCGCAATTGTTGATTTATTGATTAACAGCCCAGCAATGCAAGATCACATTTTCAAAGGTGAGTTTATGGAGGCCCTTGAATTGATGGGGCGTTCTAAAACCGATGGAATGCAAACCTTTGACCAAGACCTATTTAAATTATATACCGAAGATTTGATTACTTTGGACGAAGCTTTACGTAATGCCGAATCAGTAAACGACTTACGTTTGCGCATCAAACTTTGGGAAGAAGGTAATGCAGAAACCCATGTTTTTGATCGCGTAGTAGATTTAAGTTTTAATTAGTTAGCTATTAAAAATTAAAACAAAAAGACAAACTTTGGTTTGTCTTTTTTGTTTAAACTAATTTGTGCAGTTTAAAAATTTTGCAAACATGTTGTTCTGAATAAAGCACAATGAGCTGAATAATCTAATATTGTTGTTTTATAAAGATATTTTTGTGAACCATCAATGATGAATAGTGAAAAGATTTTGCAAAGATTTCAGGCTACCTACTTCTTATGATGGCAACAAAAAATCTGATAGCAACAAAAAATCGTTATACAAAGTCCAAATAAAATGCTTGACAAAAATTTTAAAGTAGTTATAATGCTGATTTTTCGTTGTTAACGAAATTTAAGCGGGAATAGCTCAGTTGGTAGAGCGCAACCTTGCCAAGGTTGAGGTCGCGAGTTCGAGACTCGTTTCCCGCTCCAATACAAGACGCAAGTAGTGCGGGAATAGCTCAGTTGGTAGAGCGCAACCTTGCCAAGGTTGAGGTCGCGAGTTCGAGACTCGTTTCCCGCTCCAAGTTAATCGCGGCGAGATGGCAGAGTGGTTATGCAGCGGCCTGCAAAGCCGTGGACGCCGGTTCGATTCCGACTCTCGCCTCCATATCTCTTGTTCATTGGCGGAGTGGCAGAGTGTTTATGCGATAAAGGATGCAACCTTTATATAGGTCGGTTCAAATCCGAGCCTCCGCCTCCAAATACGCCCGGGTGGTGAAATTGGTAGACACAACGGACTTAAAATCCGTCGACCCTAACACGGTCGTGCCGGTTCGATTCCGGCTCCGGGCACCAATAAAATCAACGGCTTATATGCCGTTTTTTTTATTTCTGTAAGATTGCCATCAATCCCCTTTGTGGGCGTAAAGGACAAAAATAGCACCTTTTTTGTCCTTTACGCCAAATATCTTTTAATCTAGAAAATGAAAAGTTATCGCCCATTTTGACTATTGTGCCAACATCTCTTTATTAAAAAACCGCATAACAATTGTTATGCGGTTTTTTTATTTGACTTAAACCTTATTTATTCAGACTTAAATCAACACGTTCGCGTAATTCTTTACCTGGTTTAAAGTGTGGTACATATTTTGCAGGTACTTCCACTTTTTCACCTGTTTTAGGATTACGACCAGTACGTGGTGGACGATGGTTTAAATCAAAACTACCGAAACCACGAATCTCAATGCGCTGACCTCTAGCAAGCGTGCGAGTCATAGTATCTACCAAGACTTTTACGCTGTATTCAATGTCTTTCGTTTGCAGTGTCGTATCACTGTTTTTAGCAATAAATGATTCTGCTAAACGTGCCATCAATTCGGATTTAGTCATATTGATTCACCTTAATTTTTATTCAAAGAGGCTTTCAATAAATCGCCCAAGCTGGTTGTACCTGCATTGGCAGCAGCGTTATTGGTTGCTTTCAAAGCTTCTTGATTAGCTTGTGCATCTTTGGCTTTGATAGACAATTTAATACTGCGATTTTTGCGATCCACATTGACAATCACGGCTTCAACTTCATCACCTTCTTTGAGTTTGGTGGTTAAGTCTTCTACACGTTCGCTGTCAAATTCAGATGCAGGTAAGTATGCTTCTACTTCATCTGCCAATGCAACAACTGCACCTTTAGCTTCAACAGATTTTACGTTACCTTTAACCAAAGCACCTTTTTCGTTGATAGACAAGAAGTTAGTGAAAGGATCGCCTTCTAATTGTTTGATGCTCAAAGAAATGCGTTCTTTCTCCACATCAATAGCCAATACAACGGCTTCTACTTCTTCGCCTTTTTTGTATTTACGAACAGCTTCTTCACCTGCTTCTGTCCAAGATAAGTCAGAAACGTGTACCAAGCCGTCAATGTTACCAGGCAAACCTACGAAAATACCGAAGTCAGTAATGGATTTAACTGCACCTTTGATTTTATCGCCTTTGTTATAGTTGGCTGCAAAATCTTCCCAAGGATTAGATTGACATTGTTTCATACCCAAGCTGATGCGACGTTTTTCTTCATCAATATCCAAAATCATCACTTCAACTTCATCACCTAGTTGTACCACTTTGCTTGGGTGAACGTTTTTGTTGGTCCAGTCCATTTCAGATAAATGTACCAAACCTTCAATGCCTGTTTCAATTTCTACGAAAGCACCGTATTCAGTTAAGTTAGATACTTTACCGAATAAACGTGAACCTTGTGGGTGGCGGCGAGCCAAGCCATTCCATGGGTCTTCGCCTAATTGTTTTAAGCCCAATGAAACACGTTGTTTGTCTTGGTCAAAGCGCAAGATTTTGGCTTCTACTTCTTGACCAACTTCCAATACTTCACTTGGGTGTTTTACACGACGCCAAGCTAAATCAGTGATGTGCAATAAGCCATCAATGCCACCTAAATCAACAAATGCACCGTAATCAGTGATGTTTTTCACAAGACCTTTAACAATGCCGCCTTCTTGCAAGTTTTCCATCAGGGCTTTGCGTTCTTCGCCTAAAGTTGCTTCCAATACAGCGCGGCGAGAAACCACAACATTATTGCGTTTGCGATCTAATTTAATGACTTTGAATTCGATTTCTTTACCTTCAAAATGTGAAGTATCTTTGATAGGACGAACATCTACCAAAGAACCTGGCAAGAATGCACGGATACTGTTAATCATAACAGTTAAACCGCCTTTAACTTTACCATTGATGACACCAGACAGGATTTCGCCTTCTTCCATTGCTTCTTCCAAAGTAATCCAGTCAGCAGCACGTTTGGCTTTTTCGCGTGATAATTTGGTTTCGCCATAACCATTTTCAAGAGATTCAATGGTTACAGTAACAAAATCGCCCACTTTAACTTCTAAATCGCCGTGAGCATTTTTGAATTCTGCAATATCAATCAGAGACTCTGATTTCAAACCAGCGTTAACCACTACAAATTTATCTGTAATCTCAACAACTTCGGCAGTAATCACTTCGCCGCTATTCATTTCTTGGGTTGCAGAGTACTCTTCTAATAATTGAGCAAAATTTTCCATATTTGCATTTGCTTTCGTTGCACCGTCAAGGTGTGCGGGTTAAGGTGAGAAAAAATGTTTATATCCTTGACCTATAAACACAACATTCAGGCAGCCTTTTTATTATTTAGGCTGCCTGAAACATAAAGCACGCATTATACGCTATTTTTTTGTTTTGACTACTGTTTTATTTACGTTTTTTTGTATCAAACAAGACATCAATGGTGTGCGTATTAGATTATTTGATGTTTTTTAAAATCTGATTTTTGACTATTTGGGTTTTGCAAAGAGCTGCTTTTTAAATTTGGCTTGTAAAAAAACGCTGCCTGAAAAGTGATGAAACTTTTCAGGCAGCGTTAAATTGCTGAAATCAAACGGCTTACATCATACCCATGCCGCCCATTCCACCCATTCCGCCCATATCAGGTGCAGCTGGTTTGTCTTCTGGAATGTCTGCAATCATACATTCAGTAGTCAACATCAAGCCTGCGATTGATGCGGCGTGTTGCAATGCAGAGCGTGTTACTTTGGCAGGGTCTAATACGCCCATTTCAATCATATCGCCGTAAGTGTCGTTGCCTGCGTTGTAACCGAAATTGCCTTCGCCTTCCAAGACTTTGTTAATCACTACGCTGGCTTCACCGCCTGCGTTTACAACGATTTGACGCAATGGTGATTCAATGGCGCGTAACACAATTTTCACGCCTGCTTCTTGGTCTGCATTATCGGCTTTTACGCCTTGCAATGCTGCACGCGCACGCAATAATGCTACGCCACCACCTGCAACAATACCTTCTTCAACTGCTGCTCGAGTAGCGTGTAATGCGTCATCAACACGGTCTTTTTTCTCTTTCATTTCAACTTCGGTTGCTGCGCCAACTTTAATCACAGCAACGCCACCTGCTAATTTAGCCACGCGTTCTTGTAATTTTTCTTTGTCGTAATCGCTGGTTGCGGTTTCAATTTGTTTACGAATTTCATTTACGCGTGCATCTACTGCGGCTTTATCACCAAAACCGTCAATGATGGTGGTGTTTTCTTTGGAAATTTCAATGCGTTTGGCTTGACCCAATTGTTCCAAAGTGGCTTCTTCCAAAGATAAGCCTACTTCTTCTGCAATCACGGTTGCACCAGTTAAAATCGCGATGTCTTGCAACATTGCTTTGCGGCGGTCGCCAAAACCAGGTGCTTTCACTGCAACGGTTTTCAATACGCCACGAATGCTGTTTACCACCAAGGTTGCCAATGCTTCGCCTTCCACGTCTTCAGCGATAATCAACAATGGACGGCTGGTTTTTGCCACTTGTTCCAATACAGGCAGCAAGTCGCGGATATTGCTGATTTTTTTGTCAAACAATAATACAAATGGATTGTCTAAACCTGCAATTTGTTTGTCCACATCGTTGATGAAGTAAGGTGATAAGTAGCCACGATCAAACTGCATACCTTTTACGACTTCTAATTCATTTTCCAATGATTTGCCATCTTCCACAGTAATCACGCCTTCTTTGCCTACTTCTTTCATCGCATCAGCAATGATTTTACCTACTTGTTCATCAGAGTTTGCAGAGATAGAGCCAACTTGTGCGATTTGGTCGTAAGTTTCGCAAGGTTTAGAAATATTGGCTAATTCAGCAACCAAAGCGTGAACCGCTTTATCAATACCGCGTTTTAAATCAGTTGGATTCATACCAGCAGTAACGTATTTCATACCTTCTGCAACAATGGCTTGTGCCAAAACGGTTGCAGTAGTGGTGCCATCACCTGCGACATCATTGGTTTTAGACGCAACTTCTTTAACCATTTGTGCGCCCATATTTTCAAATTTATCTTTTAATTCAATTTCTTTGGCAACTGATACACCGTCTTTGGTGATGTGTGGTCCGCCGAAAGAACGATCTAATACAACGTTGCGACCTTTTGGACCTAATGTAACGCGCACTGCGTTTGCCAATACATTTACACCATTAACCATTTTTTGACGCACGTCTGCGCCAAATTGAACATCTTTTGCTGACATTAGTTTTACTCCATAAAAAATAGTGAATACTCACTATTTATCATTGATTTTAAATAAAAAAGGCTGCCTGAAATTATTCTACGATACCGAAAATATCTTCTTCGCGCATCACCAATAGTTCTTCACCATCAGCTTTTACGGCTTGACCACTGTATTTACCAAACAATACTTTATCACCTACTTTTACATCTAAAGGACGGCGATCGCCATTTTTAGCCAATTTACCTGCACCCACTGCAATCACTTCACCCATATCAGGTTTTTCAGCAGCAGAACCTGGCAAAATAATACCAGAAGCGGTTTTTTCTTCGGCTTCTAGGCGTTTAATCACGACACGGTCGTGTAAAGGACGAATTTTCATAGTGTTTCTCCAAAAAAGTTTTAAAAAAGCAGTTTTATTGCTAAACGTTTGCTAAATTAAGGCGTTGTTTTAAAAATTCAAGTTTTCAGGCTGCCTGAAAATATTTTTTTATTTTAATTTATTGTTTTATTTAAAAATATATTTTTTATATGTTTGGAAACATACGGCGAAACTTTTGAAAACCACATTTTGTGTCATTGCTAGTCATAACAACAGTACGTTTTTGTATGCTGTTTCAGGCAGCCTGAAACCCTACAAAATCCAACTTTTCACTGTTCGTTATTTTGAGCGTAAGCAAAGCATTTTTATAAAAATAAAGCCCCCATGTAAAACCCTAAATTTTGCTCGAAGAACAAACCTACATACTACCGTCATTGCAAGACTTGGCGACAGTTAAGTCATAGCAATCTCATTGATTGAAAAGAGAATTTTTAAATACTGCTCTTCGTAGCAAGGAGATTGCCACGCCGTCTTTTAGACGGCTCGCAATGACAGAAATATGAGGTTTTGCAGGAGTTTCATTCACAAAACACTACCACTGATAACCAACGCCAATTCCTGCGCCGTATCGTTTTTGTGAGTTGCCTGTTGCTGTGCCTTTGAGAATCCAGTTACCGCCATCGGAAATGGTGGAAATACCAATCGCATAACCTGTTTGTCCGTGATAAGTGCCACCACCTGCGGAGATTAGGCTTTTACCTGGTATATAGGCTTGTGGCATAGAGGCAACAGCGATAGATGAAGCGGCTGATGCGTCTGAACGTTGCGATACGCTATCAATGCGATCATTTAAACGGTTACCCAAATTGCTGGTTGCTTGTTGCAATTGGCTAACGTTTACTGCATCGGTTGGGTTGCGTCCGCTTGCAACATTGTGAATGGTTACAGGCTGCATATTGTCTGCGCCAACAAGGGTTACATCATTGCTTCTTATGCCACCGTTTGGAATGGTTGGGCTGTTTGCATTAGAGTATTGAACAGGACCAGCACCGCCGTTGCTTACTTTGCTTACTTGTTGTGCCACGCTATACAGTTGTGAACCGTTAATCGCATCGGTAGATTTTTCAGAAATCAAACCAGCGGCAACATTTTGAATGCGGCGTTCTTCACCTTCCGCACCCACAGATACCACACCAACAGGTTTGCTGCCTGCAAATTTCAGGCTGCCTTTTTCAATCGCGACATTGCCATTAACATCTTTAATGTCTTCGGCATTGGTGCTGTATTCGTCCATACCAGCGGTGCTTGCACCTGCGGCTGTGTAGGCAGAACCATCGCCCAAGAAGACAGAATTACTGTGTGTTTCTTTAACATTGTTACCCAAAACAAACACTTTGTTATTGCCTTTGGCAATCTCAACATCATTACCCACAGCATAGCTATCATCACCATCAATTTTGCTTGGGTCGCCAAATGCACCGCTGCGGCTGCCTGAAACAGTATGACCGAAACCGATGGCAATGGATTTATCACCAGTAACATTGTTGCCAGCACCAATAGCAATGCTGTTGTTAGCTGTTGCCGCTGAACCATTACCAATTGCCAATGCGCTTTCACCGTCTGCTTTGGCTTGGTAACCAATAGCACTTGAGAACGTGCCTTTGGCAATACTGTCATCAGTATCAATTCCTTCTGCTGCTGGATTGGCGGAACCATCGTGCGTGTGGAAGTATTTAATACCGTGTTCATTCATATTGTAAATAGCTTCCGCCACTGCATTGGTTTTGTGTACTGCGTCAGAATCAGCGTTATACGTTTTCAGTAATTCAGGACGTGGAGTGTCGCTGCCATAAATCACTTGATTGATGTTGATGTTTGCATCATTCATCGCTTCTTTTAGTTGACCAACATTAACCGCATCAGTATCCGCAACACCTGTGGCAACATTGCTTATTTTGTTACCGCCATTATCCAAGCCGTTTTTGGTGAGCGTTACTGGCTTGCCTTGTGAACCATTGTTAATGGTCATACCATCATTATTGATAAGCGTGTCCCCTACTTTCAGGCTGCCTGAATCGCTTAAATCAAGGTTTTTGTTTAACGCAATGTCGTATTCGCGATTTTCTCCATCAATTTTTGGCGTAAGCTTTAAATTGCTGTCAGTTGTGGTAACGGCTGTAACGGTGTTGGTGTCGGTAGGCAAGTTGCCTGTGAGTTTAACGGTATCGCCGTCTTTGGATAAACCTAAACCGTTGACTTCACTTGTGTAAGCAGTTTTATCTGAAATGGTAAATGTGCCATTTTCGTTTTCTACTTTCAGGCTGCCTGAACCTTGCCAAGTAAGCGTGTCGCCTGCTTTAACTTGGGTGTTGTTTTGACCGTCCGTTGCTGTCCAATAGGTGTTATTGATGGTGTTTACCATATCACCAACAGTGGCTATTTTTTTGCTGTCTGCGTCTTTTGCTTTGGCTTTACCTACATCAACAGAACTTGCGCCTGTGTTAAGCGTGAGTTGATTATTACTGTTGATGGTAAGTTGTGAAGTTGGGTCAGTATTGATGTGGTACGCAACACCAGCTTTGCTGCCTGAAACGCTTGTGCCTTTGCCATCAATAAATGCGACTTGTTCGTTGTGTTTCACATATTCAGCATCAGCGTTACCAACTTTGATGCGCCAACCGCTATTGAGTACATCTTGCACCGATGCGGCTTGATGGTTGCTGCCTGAAAGGTTTGTACCATCAGGATTGATGTGTGTGGCAACATTGTTGATATTGCCGTTTTTGCTGAATGTGATTTCGTTGGGATTGATGGCAGTTGAACCAGCATCACCCTTAACGTTCAGGCTGCCTGAATCGCTGTCATCGCCTAAAACAACATCTTTATTTAAGCCAACATTTAATTGACCGTCTTTACCAAGCACGCTGATGTTTTGAGCATCGCCAACAATTTTGACGGTATCGCCAAATTTAGGTTGCAAGGTATCGCCACTGTTGCCAGCAAATTTCAGTGGCTCTAAACCATCAACCAAATCACCGACATTGCCTGTGAGTTTTACATCGCCTGTGGTGTCGTCTTTGGTAAGTGTTAAACCCGCCACTTCACTTTCATATTGAGCATTATTGGTGATGGTGAACGTTTGTCCATTATTGGATACGGCAATTCCTTTTTCGCCTTGAAATTTCACGGTATCACCTGCTTTAACATTGGCTTTTTCGGTTGCTTCTGCTGTCCAATACAGATTATTTAAGGTGTTTGCCATATTGTCTGCCGTTACCAAATCTGAACCGCTTGGCGTTTTGACTTTACCGTTTTCAGTTGTCAAAGCAGTGGTTTTAGCGGAAACGGTGTAATGACGAACGCCGTTTGCATCGGCATCACCGTTATTCAATTGAATATAATCGCCCGCAGTCAGTTGCGTATCTTTCGCATTCACTTTTACCGCGCCATCAGCATATTCAACTGTGGTGTTTTGTCCATCGGCAAAATTCACCGAACCATTGTTCACAATGCGATCGCCTTGTTTTTTGCCATTCACTTTTAAATCCCAGCCTAAACTGTCGGCGTAGGTTTTGTTGACGATTTCACTGCCTTTGTAAGTTGAGTCGCCTGTGATGGTGGTGGCACCCAGTTCTGCTGTATTGGCTTTCAGGCTGCCTGTTTCTACGCTGTCAAACTTCACATCTTTTTTGGTGGCAATGGTGATGCCGTCTGCATTGCCTGATAATTGAATATTATCGCCAGTAATAAAGTTGGCTTGATTGCTGCTGTTGTTGAGCGTTTGGGCAGTTGTGCCA
>JAFSQZ010000034.1 GCA_017446355.1 Neisseriaceae bacterium | reverse complement strand
GCAGCAGCAAAATAAGGGCTTTACTGTATATGCCAGCCATTATTGCCAAGCGTTACAATCCTGATATTCAAGCTCATTATGAGCGTTTGTTGGCTCGTGGCAAAACAAAAATGCAAGCGATTGGTGCTAGTATGCGCCGATTGGTACACATTTGTTTTGGTATACTCAAACACCAAACCGTTTATCAAGCCCAAACTGTGTGAGTTTTTTTGCAATTTAGGCTTGACTGGAAAGATAGTATCTACCTCTCTATTTAACATTTTATGTTAATTACACAGGCTACGCTGGCTTTTGATGATTTTGTATTTTTTCAAAAAATTTATCATAATCAATTTCTCCATTTGGTAATAAGTAATCTTCACTCCAAAAGATGTAATCACTCCAATTAGGATCTTTGATGATGTTGTCTAACTCAGATGTAATGTTAGTTTCCATATTTTCAGAAAAATCACAATTTATCAATCCATTGATAAGATAAATTATTCTGCTCTTTGTTTCTTCTTTCACATTAATTCCTTACTGTTTTCTATTGCGAGTTTTATTAGCATGGTCTAGAGGTGTTCTGATGATAATATTATCAAGATTATAAACACTTCCACCATCTCTAATTTCTATATTGTGATCAAGTTCATATTTTTTATTTTGACCATTGTGTTGATTTTTCGGAGCAAAAGGAGCGTATCCTTGTTTCATACGTTTTAGATTACTACTATTAAAGTTTTTTGCAACAGCAGGATCATCTGCCATTAATTTCCAAAATTCCTGTCTAAATTCATCAAAACTATTAAAGTGTTTAACCGATAATTTATCAGCAATTTGTTTGGGTACTGGTGCATAATTATTACCTTTAAATAAACTTTCTCCTATTTTTAGTTCCACCAAAGAAGTTGACGAAAATGAAGTTCCTGCACTATTGCGTTTTTGTTGTGCTGTTACAGGGATAGGTAATTTGATTTGCATAGAGGCTACTTGCATTGCCTCTTTCATTTTCTCAACATCTTTAACTGCTTTTGCGGCTTCATATGCTTTGTGAGCATCATGAACTTTTTTAGCACCATCACCAAAAATAGGAATAACTGCTAGTGTTGCAAAGAAATAATCTCCTTTTGTTTCCGCTTCTGCAAAGCCTTTAATGTCGCCTATTATCGGAACAAAGTCTGCAACAGTGGAAATGATTTTTTTGGTGTTTTCCCACTCTTTTTCATTTAAACGCCTTTGACATTCTTGTTTTGAAGATGATTTAATACATGAAGACAAAAATTTGTTTTGTATTCTTTCATCAGGCGTAAAACCATCAAGACCGTTTATTGCATTATTCTCAACCGCATTAGTCGCCACATTCCCACCAATATAAGCATTCGCCGAACTATCGCCTGTAAGGCTGCCTGAAAGTATGCCTACAATTTGTGAAATGCTTGATACGGTTTGTTTTTCGTCAGCCGTTAAATCTTTGGCATCTTTTTTAAACAAGGTTTCGGCGGTTACTTTGGCGATATATTCCGCACTGCCAGCACTTACCGCACCGCTTAACGCATTACCGCCATTTGCCACAGAAGTCAATGCACCAATCACTGCGTGGGTTGCAATATGTTCAAAACTGCCTTCCTTGCCTTCTTTTTTGAAATGTTGTCCAACTTGGAAACTTACCGCAGGCGATACTGCACTTGTGGCAATACCCAAAGCACCATCACTCGGCAACATTAAACCGCCAGCAAGCATATTGATAATGGCTTTCTCGGTTTCAATTTTTTTAACCGCTTGGTCGTATTCTTCTTGGGTTTTCTTGCCTGATTTTAATTCTTCTTTAAGTTCGTCTAACTCAATGTTTTTACGGCGATTTAAGTCCTGAACATTCCGACCAAACTCTTGGGTTACTTCTACCTGCAAATCAATTTCGTTTTGCACCTTGTCTTTGTCGAAATTGTTTTTCAGGCTGCCTGAATATTGGGTGTAGTTGTCGGTGCTTACATCGGTTTTCACTGCTTGAATGGTTTCTTCAACCGATTTTCCAGTTAAAGCCTGTTGTTGTTCTTTATTGGTAATAATGATGTTTGCAGTGTTAATCCCTGATTTGGTGATGGAATGATGACTGTCGCTATCGTTTCCGTAGCCAATGCCGTTGGAGCCGACTTTAACTTCTTCACCATTGTAGTTTGCTCCAATACCAACAGCAAAACTTTCTCCTTTATATAAG
>JAFSQZ010000033.1 GCA_017446355.1 Neisseriaceae bacterium | reverse complement strand
CTTTTTTCTTCTGCCAGTGGGCAATAAATGCTTTGGCGGCTTGCTTTTGCTGTTTTGGGGTGAGCATTTTGAGTTTCCTGTTTGGGGTAAATAATGAATTATAAGGGATTTTTTGGGGCAGGCTGCCTGAAAATAAACACTCGTTGTGGCGCAGTTTGGCTTGGCAATGCCATAAAAATTAGATTCGGCAAATGTTTCTGTTTTACTAATCTTTTTGTGCAACACTAACAGGCAAACCACGCACAACAGATAAAAGTGCATTGTTTGTTTGTTGATACTTTTTAAATGCAAGCAAATCGTGCGCATTTAATTTAGGGGTTGGCAAAGCGATGGAGGCTGGATTGACATGTTGCCCATCAATACGCACTTCATAATGTAAATGTGGTCCTGTTGAACGCCCTGTTGAACCCACAAAACCAATTACATCACCTGCCTGAACACGTGAACCAACAGTTAAACCACTGACATAGGCCGACATATGTCCATAAAGCGTTTCTGAACCGTTGCTGTGCGCCAGCATAATGGTATGCCCATATCCTCCTTTGGGACCTAAAAAACTCACCACACCATCAGCAGGTGCGATGATTTCCGTCCCTTTTGGGGCTGCATAGTCAATGCCTGTGTGCATACGTACGGTGCGCAAAATGGGGTGAACACGAATACCATAAGGCGATGAAATACGGGTGTAGTGTGATATCGGTTGACCATCAAAACCTTTTTTAAGGGCTAAACCATTTTCATCATAAAAATTACCCATATCATTGTCTTGTTCAAAATAATAGCCGTAGTAAGCCCCATCGTGTGTGTGAATTTCGGCAACCAAAATATTGCCAGTGGCAATTTCTTGACCACGAAAATAAAGACTTTCATACAATAAAATGATGCTGTCGCCTTCTTGTAATTGGTCTAGAGAAATTTTGTCGGCAAACATTTCTTTAAGTGCAGTGCGAATTTCTACTGGCACACCAGCACGCGCTAACGCACCAGATGCGGAAGTGGTAATCACCACAGAACGTAATGATGGAAGGGTTTCGGTCATCACTTCATCAGCATTTAGTGTCCATTTTCCATTGATTTTTTTAATGGCAATCAGATTGCGTTCTCCGTTATCGTCATCATTAAAAAATTGAACATCGGTTACATCTTGATTGGCATCAACGCGCACGCTAATAATTTGCCCTGCTTTCAATTGCAACATTTTGGTGTCTACTGGACTTTCTTGCAGAAAAGTTTGAATACTGTGTTCGCTAACCCCCAAACGCCCCAGTACCAAACTTAAATTATCACCACTTTGTACTTCTTCATCATACCAATAAGCACCACGGCTTTGATTGATGGTGATTTCAGGTTTTGGCAAAATTTGGGTAACACGTTTAGTGGTTTGGTTGGCAAGATGAGATTGATTTTGTATGTTTGCCCAAACAAAACTGGTTAAGGGAAACATTGCTAAAATCCATAGATAATTTTTTTTGCGGAATATGCGTGGAAAAAACATAATATTGTTGTTTTAATCATTGTAAATGGGAAATAATAACAAACCAATCAGTATGTTGTGTGTTTTTTTACACGAGCTTACCTATAAATATCAATTTTGTGGTGTTTCTCCACGTTTTAAATAAAGTATGTTGTTTTTGTTTTTTGCATTGATGCGAATATTTTCGCTGACAAGCGTTTCACCTGCATCTAATTGTTGATAACGAATCGTGTAATCACCTGGATTTAATTGGGTCAGAACAAAATAAGAGCGTTCCGCAATAAAAAAATGACGCAAAGGTCCATCAACGCCCTCTTGCCATAACTGAGCATACACATCAGATGAATTAAGGGCATTATCCACATAAAGTTGATAAGATGTGCGTCCAAAGCCTAATGGATAACCATCAATATAACCACTTTCCTTTGGCCAAGGATTACCATTGGGTGCAGCAAATGGACGAATATATGTACCACTACTGGTTATATCACTACTGGTTATGGCTGATGTATCGGTTGAACGCTGTTCTGGTTGATGCGCAAGAATGGCTTTAGTGTTTTGTGCTGCGATATCGGTAGCTGTTTTTTTACTGTATATATCGTAAATCTGATACAAACCCAACAATAATGAAATAATCAAGCCTGCGAAAACTGCCGTTATCATAAAAAGATGAAATTTAGATAGTGGTTTTTGTTGTACCGATGCAGAAGATGGTGTTTGATAAGGTACGATTTGATAAGATGTATACGATGCACTTTGTGCAGCTTGTTGCGCTTGTTGCAACGCTTTTTGTTCGGCAATCCAACGGTCATGTTGGGCGCGTTTTTCAGGGTCAGACAACACGTCATACGCTTGATTAATCAATTGCATAATACGGTTTGCATCAGCATCTGGATTAAGGTCAGGGTGGTATTGTTTAGACAAATAACGATACGCTTTACGAATTTCTTCATCAGAAGCTTCGGGGGAAACGTGCAAATTATCATAATGAGTGCGAATAGTCATTTTCAGGCTGCCTGAATATTAGATAGAATATTTTTGTGATTGTTGTGCAACACCTAAATTAGCCAATTTATCGGCTAACTCATTTTCAGTATGTCCTGTGTGTCCACGAACCCATTGCCATTGAATTTGGTGTTGTTGCGCCAATTGGTCAAGTTGTTGCCATAAATCTTCATTTTTAACCTTTTGTTTATTAGCGGTTTGCCAACCATTTTTTTTCCAATTGTGTATCCATTTTTCCATACCATTTTTAACGTATTGCGAATCTGTGCAAATAACGACTTGGCAAGCACGATTCAACGCTAGCAAACCTTGTACCACCGCCATCAATTCCATACGATTATTCGTGGTATATTCTTCACCACCGAATAACTCTTTTTCGTGCGTACCATAACGCAACAGGCAGCCCCAACCACCAATACCAGGATTGCCTTTGCATGCGCCATCTGTGTAAAGATAAACAGGTAAACTCATGGTTTTACTCAATTGTGCAGGTTTTAATTTTAAATATGCTTAAAATGGGGTAAACTTTGTACTTTTCAGGCTGCCTGAATGCTGTTGTGTTGAAATCAATTTTTCTCACGGAAAAATTCATACACAGCATCTTGAAACAAATCGGCGTGATAATTGTTTTCGTAGCTTAATTGTGCCACTTCATCTTCAAAGGCTGCCTGAATAGAAGCTATGACTTCTTGTGAAAACTCCATAGGCAAAGCACGTAATAAACCTTTTAGAGCTGTTGCCAAAACGCGATTTTGCATATTTAATACATCGTTTGATTCTTCCAAATAATCAATACGTTGTTCCCAGTTTTGCATCGTGAAACCCTTTTGCCAAAAGGGTGCATTTTAAAAGTCTATAAATAAACCTTCAATAGGATATTGTAATGAGTGAGCAAAATTCTTTTTCGGATACCATTGATACCCTGTCTAAACACGTAGCGGATAAAGCCAAAAACACTCAACCTGATTGGTTGCGTGATTTGCAAAATATTCGTCAACACCGAGAACAAAATACATCAGAACTTCAAGAAGTTGCACAAGAAACACAAGTACAAAATACCGTACACACATCTGTTGCATCTGCTATTGATTCAACTTATCGTGAACAAACAAATAGTTACTTACACCAACCTATCTCTCGTACTAAAACCTTTACACAAACACAAGAAGCTTCTGAAACTCATGAAACTCAACATACGCTGCCTGAAAAAGATTTTGGCGATGAAGAATTGAATGTGGCGTATCGTCAATTTTTGCAACAACGCGTTGCCGAACACAATGAAAACATTTCCGAACAAAATATTGATGACACAGCTTTATTGGTGATGGAAGATTGGATATTGGCACAATCTTCACTGGAAAGTCGCCGCAAATCGTGGAATATGAAAACCAAAGAAAATTTCGTGGTCAATGAACCAGAACCCAGCGATGCGCAAACGACAGAAGAACAAGAAACCCAACCGCCCTTACCTACTTATGCCGTCCACGTTTACGACTTACCTGAATTACCCGCCAGTCAATCAGTTGACGTGATTTCAGAGCAAGAACTACTGAACTTATTGCGTGAACATTTAATCACGCATTTAAATGAAGCCTTATCAGGAATGGTGCGCCGCATCATACAAAAAGAAATGGCGGTTTTAAGCTATGAACTACACGCACAATTAAATCAAGAAACACCAAAATTAGTAGAAGATGTGCTGAATTATCAACTAGAAACCGCTTTAAAAAGCGTTAAACATAAACTACGCCAACAATAATTCAGGCTGCCTGAATATTTTTCGGAGTTTGATATGAACAGTTTGTTTCAACGCATCGGCATTCTCACACGTCCCAATACCGCCACACAAAGTATGAAAGATGTGATTCAGTTTTTGCGCACACAACATTTAGAAGTGTATTTAGATCGCAACCATTTAGCCGAAGAATTAAATGAATTTTGTGTGGACAAACATTGTCATATTGTTGCAGATTTAGGAAGCAACTGTGATTTAATTTTGGTACTTGGTGGTGATGGTGCTTTTCTTTCCGCTGCGCATCAAGCCGCACCTTTTAATGTACCACTGGTGGGCATCAATCAAGGACACTTGGGTTTTTTAACCCAAATCACTCAAGAAAATATGTTTACTGAATTGGTCAACATATTAGAAGGAAAATACCGAAAAGATGAATGTGTTGTATTAGAAACCAAAGTATCACGCGATAGCGAAGTCATTTATCAAGGTTTAGCATTAAATGATGTTGTACTTTCTCGTGGTGGTGCAGGTCAACTGATTGAATTTGAAGTATTTATCAACGATGAATTTGTTTACTCACAACGCTCTGATGGCTTAATCGTTTCCACACCAACAGGTTCCACCGCTTATTCACTGGCAGCAGGCGGACCCATTTTACAAAATGTCTTACACGCTTTTGCCCTAGTTCCCATTTGTCCCCAATCAATGACCAATCGCCCTATTGTGATAGGTGATGATAATGAAATTAAAATTCTGATTACCAAAGCAGGTGATGCCCGAGTCCATTATGACGGACAATCATTTGTAGATATTCAAACCATGGACGTTATCAGCATCAATAGATACCACAATATGGTTCATATCTACCACCCAGCCAGTTATCAATACTATAAAACCTTGCGCCAAAAATTACATTGGGGTGAACAATTGGTTTAAGGACAAAAGTATGAGTTTTTCTTGTGAAAACATTCGGTTATTTATTATCAGTGAACAAAAAAAACAAGCACAATGGCTAGAAAATTGGATTCACGGTTATCCCGCAGTTGTTGCGCAAACCGTTGACGCGCAACAAGACATAACAGATTGGCAAACACACATTCAGGCAGCCTACCAAACCATTGATGAAGATGAAAAAATAATGCTCGTGGCACACGACATAGGCGCGAATGCAGCAGTATGCTGGTATTACCAAACATCCATTTTGACACACAAACGCATTGCAGGAATGATTTTAGTCTCGCCCAACCATCAACATAACAGTTGTCAGCACCACACTTTTCAAATGACACGTTTTCAACACCCCACTGCTGTAATTATACTGCCTGAAAACGATAAACAAACATTATTGTGGGCAGAACAACAAACAAAACAATGGCAAGCAAAACTATTTATTCAACAACCCACACGAAATTGGTCTTGGGGAATGCAGTTAATGCAAGAAATGCTGTTTAACCCATAATCTGTGGTATACATAAACACTTTTTGTACATAAACACTTTTTTGGTATGGATTACTCTGACCCATTATGAAACACAAGTTATTGTATTTTTTAATTATTATCCTTTTATTATTTGTGTATCTACTGGCAGAAGCTGAAGCTTGGTTGATTCAAGAATTGAGTGATACACAAAGTAAGATAGCGCGTTCTGCTCATTTTGACCACACAACAGGACGAGTAAAAAATATTGAAACCACTACTGAACTTTTTTCTGTGGAAAAAGGCGATAAAGAAAAACGTTCCAGTGCGCGGATTATGTATGAGTTGTTTCTTAATCCCAATAAACCAAACCATATTCCTGTTGTTTCAGGCAGCCTGAAAACGGCTCCTGATCGGGATTTTGTGTTGTGGTATGGTCATTCGTCTTATCTTTTACATTTGGGTGATAAAAATATTTTGATTGATCCTTTAATCGGCAAGGACGCGGCCTCCCCCATACCGTTTATCAATACGCCGTTTGCTGGTACTGATGCTATGACGATAGCAGACGATGTTCCGCAAACCATTGATTTATTGCTGATTACGCATGACCATTATGATCATTTAAGTAAACAAACGCTTACCCAAATAGTGAAAAATAAAATGGTTCATCGGGCGATTACACCAATTGGTGTGGGTAAATATTTGAAACACTTTGGTTTTCCTGAAAACATTATTACGCAAGTTGATTGGGGAGAAAAAGTAAAAATTGATGATGTGTTCAGTATTGATACACATACTGCTCGTCATTTTTCAGGCAGGGGAATATTTAATAAAAATAAAACCTTGTGGGTTTCTTATGTGCTGCATTATGGGGATAAAAAATTTTATATTGGTGGCGACAGTGGGTATGGTAAACATTTTGCAGAAATTGGGCAGCAATATGACAAAATTGACTGGGCTTTTTTGGAAAATGGACAGTATGACCAAGGTTGGCGAGAAATCCATTCTTTTCCTGAACAAACCTTTCAGGCAGCTTTGGATTTGAAAGCGGTTCACTTGTTTCCTGTGCATAATTCTAAATACAAAATTGCTTATCATGATTGGGACGCACCTAAAAAAGATTTGTGGGCTGTGTGGCAAAAAAATCCAACTGCTGTGCATTTGGTTACGCCTAAAATTGGCGAAATTGTGCTACTAGATGAAACGTATCAATCTGTTGCATGGTGGGAAAATATTCAATAAAGTTTGAAGCTGTTATGCTAGATAAAGCGTAAACTTTCTTTTTGTTTGATGATATTTGATGGATTTTTTGCTTTATTGGGCGTAAAACTTTTACGAAAATAAAAAAGGAACTCGTTTTGAGTTCCTTCTTTATATTTACCAAATATCTGATTTAATTTTTCGTTTTAAGACAGGGTGTTCACTTAATTTAAACACGGGTTCTGTACTTTTTAAACGCAGTTTTGTTGTGTAATCGCGCAATAATTGCAAGACGTATTTATGCAACAATACAATCGCAATTAAGTTTATCAACGCCATAATGCCCATTGTTAAGTCGCCCATATCCCAAACCACTTGTACTTGGGTTACCGAACCAAAATACACAAACAGTAATACCACGATACGGAAAATGGTTAATGTACGTTGACTGCCGTGTAAATATTGCATATTGGTTTCTGCATAAGCGTAGTTACCAATGATTGATGAGAAACTAAATAAAAATAAGGTAATTGCTAAAAAAGTTTGCGCCCATGAGCCAACGTGATAAGCCAAAGCTGCTTGAGTAACTTGAATACCTGATAAATCAGGGCTTGGGTGGTATTTGGCAAGCAAAATGATGAACGCGGTTGCCGAACAAACAACTATGGTATCCATAAACACACCCAACATTTGAATTAAACCTTGCGAAACAGGGTGTTTCACGTCCGCTGATGCTGCTGCATTAGGTGCAGAACCTTGACCTGCTTCGTTAGAATATAAACCGCGTTTAATACCAAGCATCATAGATTGTGAAATCAATCCGCCTAATAAACCGCCACCAGCTGCCTGAACAGTGAATGCATCTTTAATAATCAATGCAAACATTTCTGGTACTTCACCAATATTGATAGCCATCACATACAAAGCAATGCCTAAATAAATCACTGCCATTAGTGGCACAACCGCTTCAGCAACACGCGCTACACGACGAATACCCCCAAAAATAATTGGTGCTGTCATCACAACCAAAACAATCGCCAAACCGTGTTTGTATATCCCCCAAGTGTTTTGATCAAAACCGTCTAAAACCGTCATATTCGCTGCAGATTGGACTGCCTGAACAATGGTATTGGCTTGAATAGCGTTGTATACAAACGCAAAACAGAATACCAAGCTCAACGAAAATAAAACCGCCATCCAACGTTGTCCCAAACCATTTTCAATATAGTAAGCAGGACCACCACGAAATAAACCAGTATCTTTATCACGCACTTTAAACAATTGCGCCAAAGTAGACTCTGCAAAGGCAGAACTCATACCAATTAACGCCATTAGCCACATCCAAAATACGGCTCCAGCACCACCAGCGGTAATCGCAATGGCAACACCTGCAATGTTTCCAGTACCCACACGACTGGCTAAACCTGTTACAAACGCTTGAAAAGAAGTGATGCCACGCGGATCGCTTGGGTATTGACGCGATGCTGAAATTTCTTTAATGCTACGACCAAACAGACGAAGTTGCACAAAACCTGTGGTGAATGTAAAAAACAAACCCACACCAATCAATATCCATACTAACCAAGACCAAATCGGTGAACTTATCGCGTTAACACCGCAATGTACCGTATCTAAAAAACTACTTTGTGCAAAACAAGAAATCTTGTCGTCGTACATAAAAACCTCTCTAAAATACTGATGCTGCCTGAAAAAGTGGCAATTATAATCTAAAATGATTTTATTTTTTCGGTGTTTTCTCTATACAAAATCTTTTTCATTACATTGTTTAGTGGTCATTGCCATCAAAAATTCAGCTAGTTATTGCTTGCTGCCTGAATGTTTAAAAAATAGTTTTTTTATGGCCAAATACCACTTTTTAGCATTGATTTGCCAAACACCTTGTTCGGTAACAATTTGAAAAGATTGTATTTTGTTTAAATCTTTCAAAATAGGTGCAAAAAAATGTTGTTCCCAATATTGCCATTTTTCTTCTGTTGCCCAACTGTTTTGCGTGAGTACGCCTGCAACAAAATCTTCACTAAACAATGTCATTTGTTGTACATCAATATGGTTTTGTTGGCATTGCTGTTGCAAAACGTGAAAATCTTTTGGAAAGTTGATGGTTTGTTTAATAGGACTAAACTTTGCCCATTCACTATCGCTCACTAAACAAGCTGCCTGAAAAGTGATGTTGCTGTTTTCAGGCAGCCAAATCCATAAACCATTGATAATGGTTTGTTGATGTTGTTGACGATGCTGATTAAGTGGCGATTGATGTAACCACATCTGTAATTCAGTGGAAAATTGTAACCATTTTGCACTGGCTTGTTGTTCACTGCGATACATTGCATCGGTTTGTCCACCAATATCCAATACGCTTGGCATATTGAAATCATTCGTTTCAGGCAGCGTGAGTTGCCAAATTTTTGGTGTGATGAGTTGAAAATGTGCATCATCACCATAGAACTGATTGAGTGCGTTGATGTATTGTGTCGCTTCTTGTTCATTGAGTTCAAAACAACGCGCATCAACCAATTGCGTGGTATTCATACCCATTTGCTGATAAATGGGTACGGCTAAAATGGTGTTCGGTTTAAATTGCCACGCTAAATAACGTTGATAAAGTTCTGATGGCGCACACAATACTGCCTGAAAACGTGCCTGACGCAAGAGTTTTTGCAAACTGGGTGATGTCGTATTGTTGAGTGAACAATGGGGTAAAACAAGCGTAAACATTTCAGGCTGCCTGAAAAAGGTTAATCAGAAAATGCTTAAAATAGAGCAATTGCCCAAGCAATGGCTAATAAAATCAGTACCAGCATTTGTGCGGCTGAACCTGCATCTTTGGCACATTTTGCAAGCGGGTGTTTTTCCAAAGAAATATAGTCAACCGTTGCTTCAATGGCGGTATTGAATAATTCTACAATCAAAGATAAAAACGATAATGCAATTAAAATAAGGCGTGTGTTATCGCCAAGATTTAATACCCACACCAGCACAAACAATACGCTGTGCAAAACCACCAGTTGCCGAAAAGCGGTTTCATTTTGCCAAGCAGTATATAAGCCTTCACACGAATATTTCGTAGCATTGATGAGATGCGTACCGTGTTTACTTTTAGAAATAAAGCGTTGTATCTTATCTTTGTCCATCATAACGACACTTTAAAAACTTCACAGATAAATAGATTATTTAAAATAAGGAGCAGGATTAGCGCGAACACCGTTCACAAGCCATTCAAAATACAGACCTTGTTTACCTAAATATTCCCCAGATTGTCCAATCACTTGTTGACGTGTTACGCGACTGTCTTTTGCAACACTGACACGACTTAAACCAACGTAAACAGTTTTAGAGCCATCATCGTGTTCAATGCCAATCACCATAGAGCCAGATGTGCCATATTTTTCTGCCATCAATACTGTTCCATCAGCTGCTGCTTTCACTGCTTGTGGTGCAGTAGCAATAAAAACACCATTCCAAGGACGACCATCTTCTCGTTTTTGACCATATTGTCCTTGAATGCTGCCTGAAACAGGGCGTGATAAGTAGATTTTATTGCTTGCTGTTTTAGGTTGTTTTAAAGTTTTATCCTCATCGGTAAGTGTGGAACTTGGTTTAGATTTTAGCTTACTGAGTTTATTGATTTTTTCCAATAAACTGCGTTCTTCTTCACGCAATTTTGCCAAGTGTTTTTCTTGGTTTTTAATATCAATACCGATTTGACGGTTAATGGTATCCGCTTGACTGCGATTTTTTCCCAATTCACGCGCTTTGGTTTGGTAACGCATAATCAATTTATTTAAACGATTTTGCTCTTCTTCCAAAACTTTTTCTTGTTCTTGCAATTC
Source organism: Neisseriaceae bacterium (assembly GCA_017446355.1). Classification (GTDB taxonomy): domain Bacteria; phylum Pseudomonadota; class Gammaproteobacteria; order Burkholderiales; family Neisseriaceae; genus RGIG3394. Next base: position 3,272 of record JAFSQZ010000033.1, on the reverse strand, counting down.
ATTCTGTTGCTCTTTTAATTGCTCAATCAGATGCGCATTAAACCGATTGATGTATGTGGTGTATTTTAGAAAACGACTTTTTTCATTAACATCGGCTTGTTGCAAAAATAATGCTGCTGTACTTTGATTAGGATATTGATAATTCAATAATAACAGTCGCGATATTTTAGCTTTGGTGGTCGCAATATCGTTTTGCAAATCCAGCATACGCAATTGTAGTTCATGTATTTTTCTGGTGGCATCTTGCTGCTGTTTCACCACTTCATTTAATTCACGCTGTACTTTTTTTAACTCTGTTTGAATATTTGCCAAATTTTTTGCCGTTTGTTTTTGTGCGCTTTGATGTTCTTTAAGCTTTTTATTAGCGCGTTCAATTTCTTGGCGCACTTGTTTGGCTTTTGTATCATTAACAGGGGCTGCCTGTAACAAAGGCGCACTCAATAAGATTGTGTAACACAGGATTTTTGTTAGTTTCATCATCGTTCACTTATGCTTAATTTAATTGATTTCAGGCAGCCTGAAAGCTGCTCCAATCTTTAATCAATGCCTTTTGCACGATTTTCATAAAATTGCGCTTGCCAATCGGCAAAACGCCCCATTTCAATAGCTTCGCGTATTTCACGCATCAATACTTGATAAAAATGCAAATTATGAATAGTGTTCAATTGCGCACCCAAAATTTCGCCAACTTTATGTAAATGATACAAATACGCACGACTAAAATGACGACAAGTATAACAATCACAACTTTCATCTAATGGACGTTTATCGTGGCGATGTTTTGCATTTTTAATTTTAATATCACCAAAACGTGTAAACAACCACCCATTACGCGCATTACGCGTTGGCATCACGCAATCAAACATATCCACGCCGTGTGCCACACCATAAACCAAGTCTTCAGGCGTACCCACACCCATTAAATAATGCGGTTTATGTTCAGGCAGCATCGGAGCAACTGTGCGCAACATACGATACATTTCAGGTTTCGGTTCGCCCACCGACAAACCACCAATCGCCAAACCTGCAAAATCCAATTCTTCCAAACCACGCAAAGATTGTTCACGCAAATCTTCGTACATCGCGCCTTGTATAATCCCAAACAAAGCATTTGGATTCTTTAAATCTTCAAAGGCTTTTTTACTGCGTTCAGCCCAACGCAAAGACATTTGCAAAGATTTTTGCGCTTGGTCATAACTGGCTTCACCTGGTGTACACTCATCCAATTGCATCACAATATCGGAATTCAAAACCGTTTGAATTTTCATAGAAATTTCAGGCGACAAAAACAATTTATCACCATTGATGGGACTTTTAAACGTGCAACCTTCTTCGGTAAGTTTACGCATATCTGCCAGCGAAAACACTTGAAAACCACCTGAATCCGTTAAAATCGGTTTATCCCAACCGATAAATTGATGCAAGCCACCAAATTCACCAATCACTTCCAAACCAGGTCGCAACCACAAATGATAAGTATTGCCCAAAATAATTTGCGCCTGAATATCGTTTAAATGCTGCGGTGTCATTGCTTTCACCGAACCATAAGTGCCAACAGGCATAAACACAGGCGTTTCAATTTTACCGTGATTTAATTCCAGCGTACCACGCCGTGCATAGCCATCTTTTTTATGTAAGGTAAATTTAAGCATAATGGTTTATTTAAATACAATTCAGATTACAAAACATTCAGGCTGCCTGAACACAAAATTTTGGTTTAAGACAACATAAAAAAGTTGTCATTATAACGTTTTTAACACACATATAACATTCAGGCAGCTTAAAACCTTTTCAAAACACATCATTCTATAAATTTCACAAAATAAAACAATTATCTTAACCAATTGTTTTATCATAAAATATTTCATTTTTTATTCAAAAAAACAAATGCAGAGCAAATAATTTTTGCACACTTTTTTACCACAAAAAAACATTCACACCATCTTTTAGAAAAAACACAGCAAAACAAACCCTCTCATCACAAACAAAAACCATCAATAAAAAGCATTACCCATTTTCAGGCAGCCTGAAAACAATATAATAACTTGTTTTATCAAAAATATTTTGTTATTATGCGCGGTCTTTGAAGCCATCGTCTTCAACCAAAGTAAGTTGCTTTCTTTTCATCATTAACGATTAATGACATAAAAACTTACTTCTCTTTAAAATTGCAGGTTGTTGCCGATGTATACCAGCACAAAAGCTGCGACAACTTTGCTATAAAATTCTTAACACGCATATTATGATTGCAAAATATGCGCGTGTTTCTTTTTAAAAGTTCCCATGCTTCTGCGGCTGCCTGAAAAATTCAGACAGAATGTTGTTGTTTCGCAAATTAAAAAACTTATGAGTATTCAATTTAGTGATTTAAATCTTGATGTCAACCTACTTTCTGCTTTACGCAAAGCAGGTTATGAAACCCCTACTCCCATTCAAGCACAAGCCATTCCGCACGCGTTAAACGGCAAAGACATTATGGCTTGCGCACAAACAGGTTCAGGAAAAACCGCTGCATTCTTATTGCCAAGCCTACAAAAAATCACCACGCGCAGCACCAAATCTGGCAAAGGTCCACGTATTTTGGTGCTTACGCCCACACGTGAATTGGCGGCACAAGTAGAAAAAAACGCCCAAATTTATGCACAAAATATGAAATGGTTGCGTACGGTTACACTTGTTGGCGGCACATCTTTTGGTCAACAAATCAAAGCATTAAACCGCCCTATTGATATTATCGTTGCCACACCTGGTCGCTTAATGGATCATATGCGTTCAGGACGCGTAGATTTTGACCGTTTAGAAGTTTTGGTACTTGATGAAGCCGACCGTATGCTGGATATGGGCTTTATTGATGATATTGAAACCATTGTTGCTGCCACACCAAGCAATCGTCAAACACTATTATTCTCCGCCACTTGGGACGGTGCTGTTGGCAAACTCGCACGCAAACTCACGCACGAACCTGAAATTATAGAAATTGCCAAAGAAGATAAACAAGGCAAAATTGAAGAACAATTATTCTATTGTGATGACAAAAACCACAAAAATCGCTTATTAGACCACTTGTTGCGCGATGCCAGCATTGACCAATGTATCATTTTCACGTCCACCAAAGCCATGACAGAAGTCATCGCTGACGAACTTTATGACAAAGGTTTCGCCGCCAATTGTTTACACGGAGATATGCCCCAAACTTGGCGCAATCGCACTTTAATGGATTTACGCAGAGGTCGTTGTAAAATTTTGGTGGCAACAGACGTTGCCGCACGCGG
>JAFSQZ010000032.1 GCA_017446355.1 Neisseriaceae bacterium | reverse complement strand
TTTGCTCGATTTGTTTTATAAAGATTTTTCCCTTTCACTTCGTTCAAGGTCAAAATGACGAATAGTATAAAGTAGGGTTTTGCAAAGGTTTCAGGCAGTCTGCCTGAACTAAATCCCAATTATATTATTATAAAAATCGCTTTATCATTTTGGCAAATTCTCATAAGAATATCATTGGCTTATTGTGTTATATCCGCTATTTTCTTGCTATAACGCCTGTTTGATGAGTGTTTTTGTCTAGTTAAACATAGGGTGTGTACTTATTGCCCACCCTATGCTTGCTGAATATTGTGAAATGGCTTTTTAATATTTTGTAAGATTTATTTTTTTCGTTAAGTATGAAAATAATCAAAGATTTTTTGCGCTAATGCTTTGCTGATGCCGTCTACACTGGCTAAATCGTCTACGCTGGCAGCCTGAATGCCTCGTAATCCGCCAAAACGCCTTAATAATGCCGCTTTGCGTTTTGCGCCAATGCCTTCAATATCGTGAAGCGATGATGTGATGCGTGCTTTATCGCGTTTGGCGCGGTGTCCTGTGATGGCGAAACGGTGGCTTTCATCGCGAATGGTTTGTAATAAATGCAAGGCTGGGTTGTTTTCAGGCAGCCTGAATTGTTGTCCTGTAAATGGTAGTATCAATTCTTCTAAACCTGCTTTGCGTTCTTCGCCTTTGGCGATGCCGACCAATGGCATATTTAAGCCGAGTTCTTGCCATACGTCTACGGCAACGTTGATTTGCCCTTTTCCACCGTCAATCAATACAACATCTGGCATTGCAACGGTTTCACCATTGGCTTTGGCTTGGGTTAATTTGCCATAACGGCGTGTCAGTACTTCACGCATCGCTGCGTAATCATCACAAGCTTTGGCGGTGGTGATGTTGTAGCGTCTGTATTGACTGGGTTGCATTGCAAAATCGTCATACACTACGCACGATGCGATGGTGGCTTCGCCTTGTGTGTGGCTGATGTCAAAACATTCTAATCGTTTTAATTCGTTTTCAGGCAGCCCGATGATGTTGGCTAATGCTGCAACGCGTTGTTGTTGATTACTGTTTTGTAATAGATGTTGCGCAAGTGCTTGCTTGGCGTTTTTTAATGCCATATTTTGCCACGCTTTGCGTTCGCCTTTTGGGGCGCGTGTAAATACGATTTTTTTATTATGTTCTTGATTTAATGCTTCTTTTAAACTTTCAGGCAGCCTGAAATTTACAATCAATACATCAGGTTTGATTTTGCCTAAATAGTGTTGTGCCACAAAGGCTTCGGCATAATCTTGTGGATTGGGATTGGGGTCATCTCGTGTGTTGGGAAAGAAACTTTTATCGCCTACATAACGTCCGCCACGAATGCTTATCCAATGCAAGCAAATCGCGCTGTTTTGTGCAAAAACAGCAATAACATCAATATCTTGTTGATTATTGCTTTGTTGTGAATCAATAAATTGTTTGGATAAAATTTTGCCTAAAACTTGTTGTTGGTCGCGTAATTTTGCGGCGCGTTCAAAATTTAACGTTTCGGCGGCGTTGAACATTTGTTGTTCTAAATCACGAATTAAATCAGCGGTTTGTCCGTTTAAAAAGGCAATAGCGTGTTGTACTTGTTCCCGATATTCTTCTTCACTCACGGCTCCAATACACGGTGCTGAACAACGTTTAATTTGATGCAATAAACACGCTCTGTCGCGGTGGGCGAACACGCTGTCTTCGCAAGTGCGCATTTGAAAAACTTTTTGCAAAATTTCAATGCTTTCACGCACAGCGTAACCATTGGGATAAGGACCGAAATATTGATTGGGCTGTTTGAGTGCGCCACGATAATAGGCTAAACGTGGAAAATGATGCCCTGTTATCATTAAATAGGGATAAGATTTGTCATCGCGAAACAGAATATTGTATTTGGGCGACAAGGATTTAATCAGATTGTTTTCCAAAATCAAGGCTTCAGCTTCGCTGCGTGTTACGGTAATTTCCACACGCGCAATTTGTTTCACCATTAACGCAATTCTCGGCGAGTGGTCATTTTTCTGAAAATAACTACTGACACGCCGTTTTAAATTCACCGCTTTTCCTACATACAAAACCATACCATCTTCGGCAATCATACGGTAAACACCTGCTTGATTGGGCAAAGATTTAAGAAAAATAGCAAGGTTAAATTCAGTATTCATCGTTTCAGGCAGCCTTTTCATTATCTTTCAACAAAGCAAAACACCTGCAAAATTAAGACCTTATTTTGCAGGCGTTTTTTAAACCACTGTATTCAAACGAACCAGTCGTTATCGTCTTCATCATCACGTTCAATATCTCGCCAATCAGGTATGGTTTCGGTGTCGTGTATTGCCCAGTCGTCTTCGTTTTCTGCTGCGATGCTTTCTATTTTAGCAAAATTATCTTTGTCAATCACATTGCCTAATAATATTATTTCTGCAGTTTCATCGGTTAACGAAACTTCGTGATTGGTGTGGATAATTTGTTCTGCGGTTTCTTGGTCAACTAGGGTTTCCGCGTTTTCGGTTTGCTCATAAAATGTTGCAAACTGTTGATTAAATTCAGGATTGAGTTTGCCTAAATTGGAATAGTGCAAAAATTCGCTTAAATCTATCAGTGCTTTTTCAGGCTGCGTATTGAATATTTCGTTGAATTTGTCGGCGACTTTTTCAAAATGTATTTCTTCGTTTTCATCAATTTCTATTTCTTGTAAATAGGGTTTTAATCGCGTTTGAAAGAGTAAGTGTTGGTAGGTGTCTTCTTTTAAGGCTGCGTAATCGTTGTCTATGTTGTCTATTATTTTTTCTAGTTCATCGGGTTTGTTGAGATAAATGGTATGATGATTGATGCCGTAAAAGGATTGTAATATGTGTAGTTTGTCTTGGGTTTCTTCTTGGTTGAATGATTTAAGTTGTTCACTGTCTAATTGTTTGTCTAAATTTTTTAAACCATTTTGCATTACGTTGGCTTGACTGGCAGTAATGCGTGGAACGTCTTTATTGTTTTGGAAAAATTCTTCGTTGCGATAAAAGGTTTTGCTTTGAATATCAATGGGTTCGTTTGAATAATAGGGTGAAGTTTGCGCCCACGATTTGAGTAGGGAATCAAGATGATTGAGTTGTTC
>JAFSQZ010000031.1 GCA_017446355.1 Neisseriaceae bacterium | reverse complement strand
TGGTTTTGGATAAAAATAATTTACGGCATTTTATATCATTATTCGATTCTGAGTAATTAATTAAAAAAGAATCGAATAAAGAAACTGTTAAAAAGTATAATTTAGAACTTATTTTATGTTCAGACTACCATAATATTGCATTTTTATAACCCTAGAAGTATAATATCAAAAATAAATAATGAGTTGTCAAAATGGCAAGCAGTAGAGAAATTATTAAAATCATACAAGCTGATGGCTGGTTTGAAATTAAATCTAATTCAGGCAGTCATAGGCAATTTAAACACCCTTTAAAAAAAGGACGTGTTACCGTGCCACACCCTAAAAAGGATATTCCCAAACCGACTTTTGACAGTATTATGAAACAAGCACAGTTAGGAGATTAAAATGTTGTATCCGATTGCTGTTTTTAAAGGCGATGAACACACTGCACACGCTATTATTTTCCCTGATGTGGAAAATGGGGCGACTTGTTGCGATGAATTATCCGATATGTTGCAAATAGCTAATGAATTCATAGACTTACATTTTAGCGGCTTGGCAGAAGATGGCGAAAATATCCCTTTACCGCAAAATTTCAACGAACACTTAAACAATCCAAAATACAAAGGCTGTATGTGGGCGTGGATTGATGTTGATTTGTCTAAATACGATACCAAAACTCATAAAATCAATATCACTTTACCACAATTTTTAATCACTAAAATTGATGAGAAAGTTGCCACACATAAAACACTGTACAAAAGCCGTAGCAATTATTTAGCACAATTAGCAATGAATTATTTAAGTTGATTTAAAACAGGAACGCTTTTATTTTTCAGGCAGTCTGAAAAGGTTGAATAAATAATTTAATGGCTTATAATAGTACTAATTTTTAGTACTACAAAAACAATGAAAACCAAAAATAAAAAAACACTTGATTTACTTTTTTCTAAACCAGTTTCAGGCAATATTAAATGGATTGATATTGAACGCTTATTGATTGATTTAGGCGCGAAAATAGAAGAGCGAGCAGGTAGCCGTATTGCAGTAATATTGTTTCAACAGGTGAAAGTATTTCATAGACCACACCCAAGCCCTAATACGGATAAAGGCGCGGTTGTCAGTGTGAGAAAATGGCTAGAAGAAAACGGAGTGAACCCTAATGCTAAACATAATGAAAATTGATGATTATCAAGCCGTTATCAGCTATGACCCTGAAATAGAATTATTCAGGGGGGAATTTGTCGGTTTAAATGGCGGTGCAGATTTTTACGCGTCTACTGTTGAAGAATTGCACGAAGAAGCAAAAAAAAGCTTAAACACGTTTCTTGAAGTATGCAAAGAGCAAGGCATTAACCCACGTAAAACGTATTCAGGAAAATTTAATATTCGTATTAAGCCTGAAATTCACGCAAAAGCCGTTATCGCAGCGCAATCTCAACAAATAAGCTTAAATGAGTGGATTAGTCAAACAATCGCTAATGCAACCGCTTAAAACAGGAACACAACCACTTTTCAGGCAGCCTGAAAAGGATAATCACACTAAATAATTATTTTTAGTGTGATTTTTATGTCTATTTATCAAAAATCAGATTTTTACAACGCAGCATTAACCGAAATTCAATCAGGCGATTATCCTGAACTGAAAACACGCCTAGCCGTTGGCGATGTGTTGATTACGCAACAAATCGGCGCAATTGCGCAAATGTGCGCGATGTTGTCTTATCAGATAGGCTTGGCACAAAGCGATGTATGGTTAAAAGCACGCGATAATATGGTGTTAGCCGATGCGTCAGCGCGTGGCGTTTTACCGTTTGCCAAAGCGTCAAAATATCAATTAAAAGCCATTTCAAGCAATAAAACGGTATCCATCACACAAGGACGGCAATTTTTAGATAATGCAGGGCGCACGTGGACAGCAACAAACGCGAAAAATGTCGGCAAAACCGAAACCCTTATTGAAGTGGAACAATACGAAACGCGTGAAATTGTCCACACGGTTAGCGAAACAAAATCTTTTTATAAAATTGAAATCCCCCAGCCTGAAAATCATCTTTATATTCACAGCGTGGCGGTTAAAGATGAAAACGGCGTTTATTTTCAACAAGTTAATCATTTCTACAACATTGCGCTTGATGAGAAAGTTTTCCATATTCAAAGCGATGAAATGCAAAAAATCAGCGTGGTTTTTGGCGTACAGGATATTTTAGGCTATACACCGCAACAAGGCGAAACGATGACGCTTATTGTGAAATACACGAACGGCGATGTGGTTTTATCAGAAAACACGCCTTTTGAATTGGCGTATTTAAGCGGTAACGACAAAGATTTAAGCTTTTTGTCAGGCAGTCAAATACAACAAGGCGCACTGCCCTATTCATTGTCTGAATTGCGCGAGATTACCAATTATCCCAGCGCGTACAACACAAACGCGGTATTTTTGGGCGAATTTAAGTTTTTACTACAAAAACAACTTTATCCCTTTAATTTTCTGAACGTGTGGAACGAACTGGAAGAAGAACAAGCAAGGGGAGCGAATTTAGACAATATCAATACTTTGTTTGTATCGTTTAACAAATCAGGCATTAACACGCAAACCGCGCAAGAAAATATTAAAGAAATTATTTATAAAGCAGATAATAGCTACAAAATTAAGTTTGTAGCACCAGTGAAAATTAAAATCAATGTGCAAATCAAACTCACGCTTGCACCAATGCACGATGAAAGCGCGGTTAAATCGCAAATCATCAATTTTTTACTGGATAAATACGGCGCAACAAGCGAATGGGCGAAAAACGGCGCAGGGCGCATTAACAGCCAAAACACGGTAAAAATGTTACGCGAAAAAATCCCAGCATTGCAAGATGGTGTATCCGATATTGTGTTGACCGTTAGCGAAAGCGTTTCAAAAAGGCTGCCTGAACATTGGCGATACGTTGATGAAAAAAGCATCAGCATTACCAGCGAGAAATTATAATGAAAACCTTAATTTCTCTTAAACAATCACACGCCTATAACCGCGAAGAAGAAGAGTTAAAAAAACTATTTATCGCGTTATGGCAACAATATATTTTCAACACAGCCAGCGATGTTAATGTATTGAGTAACGTGCATTTAGGCAGTATTGATTTATTGATACGCTATTTAATCTCACAGAATATTGCAAACTTTAATACAGGCAGCCTGAACGAAGAAAAAGCGCGATTTTTAACAATGGCGTGGCGTTTTAACAATCCAAAGCGTGGCACGCACTTTTTAGATTGTTACATTAAAGCATTATGGGGCAATGACTTTGAAATACTGCCTTTGTATCAACATAAAAAACTTGAATACACCAAAGAATTAAAGACCCTGCCTGAAATTGAAGAAGACAAACTCAATATTAACGACTATTTTTTAACATCACGATTGCGCGTTGTTTTGTATGGCGAGCAAGGCTATTTTTCAACCGAAATAGCCAGCAGTTTAAACAAAGTCTTACCAGCGCGATTATTTGTTGAAGAAGTTTCACGGAGCATTGTCGGCAAAGAAACCATTATTTGGGCAGCACATTCACACTTAACATCAGAACTTGAAGCAACCGTACACGATGAAATAGAAATCTTTGAACACCAAGACCGCATAAATTATGCCAGTGATACCGTGTTTAATTCATTGATTAAACAAGATATTAAAGTAAAAGAGAAATAGAAAGGATTAAAATGTCAGAAATCATCACCACAATCACCACAGCAGGCTATCAAGCATCTGTTAACAACGCACCAGACGCGGACGGCTTTCGTATTAAACTACAATACGCCGATATTTATTCAGGCAGCACCAAAAAAGGGCGTTTTGAAGTTAAAGGCGCGAAAATCAGCAATAATCAAATCCGTATCCGCGCGGTGATTACGTCAGAAAGCGAAGAGTATTCGTATGACAGTGTGCGATTGATTGAAACATTAAGCGGTAAAGCCATTCATTTTGCCACCATTAAACGCAAAGACAACGGCGTTTTGGATTTTGTTTCACCATCTAAAAAATCCACATTTAGCTTTAATTTAACCTTTTCAACCATTTCAGCCGATAAAATCACCATTATTCAAGACGATGGCAACAGTCTAGCATTGGCAGAACTGGACACACACAAACAAGCAAGTGAAGCACACGAAGAATTATTTTCCAAAAAAGCCAACAACACGCTAACACTCACCGCAGGGAACGGCTTAACAGGCGGTGGCAATCTCACCGCAAACCGTACTTTCGCGCTAGGCACGCCGTCTAGCATTACCGCCAGCACCACAAACAGCGTAACCGCAGATAGCCACACGCACGAGGTGGATAAAGCAAGTACTACTGTTGCAGGGATTGTGCAGTTATACAATGGAGTGGACAGTTCAAACACAGCACGCGCATTAACCGCAGCACAAGGAAAGGTGTTGAACGATAAAATCACCAACGCAAAACCTGTTGTTTATACAGGGCTTGAC
>JAFSQZ010000030.1 GCA_017446355.1 Neisseriaceae bacterium | reverse complement strand
GCTTCGTGCAACATTTGTGCGTGGGCTAACGAACCTTGAATATCCCAATTTGCCAAACGTTTATCAAAATCAATGGAACCTGTGTATTGTTTTACCAATTGCGCCACAGGTTCATTAAAGCGTCCCGACCATGTTTTATTACTCATTTTTTTCTCCATTAAGTTTTCAGGCAGCCTGAAAACATCATTTAATTAATGCTGTTACTGTTTATTGCTTTGGCAATAATTTGCCACGATTAAAAAGTTGGTGTGGATCAAGTGTTTGTTTAATGGCACGCATTAACGCCAGTTCGTGTTCATTGCGTACACTGCTTAACCATTGATTTTTCAGGCAGCCAATACCGTGTTCGGCAGCGATGGTGCCTTGTCTTGCCAATACGTGTTGATACACTATTTCATTGATGGCTTGTTCTTGCTGATAAGCAGTATTGTCTTTGCACGGTAAAAACGTATTGTAATGCAAAGAACCATCGCCCAAGTGTCCAAATACAACGATTTCAATATCACTGAATGTTTGGCGCAAGGCTTTTTCACACGTGTGAACAAAATCTGCAATATTATCAATGGGTAAAGCAATATCGTGTTTGATGCTTACGCCTAAATTACGTTGTGCTGCGGAAATGTTTTCACGTAAACGCCAAAAATGTTGAGATTCTTGTTGCGATTGTGCCAAAACGGCTTGTTCAAAACCATTGGTAAACAAGGTTTCTGCCAATAAATCGCCTAAATCTTCACGTGCTAAACTGTCTGTGAGTTCAATTAAAATATGCCACGAACTTTGTAAAGGTTTTGCGAGTTGACTAAATTTTGCGGAAAGTTGCAAAGCAAAATCGCTTATCAATTCAAAACTGCATAAACGCTCGGCAAAAGTGCCTTGCAATAAAATCAATAATTGAATGGCTTTATCAATGCTGTTGACACCCACCCAAGCGGTTGCATTGGCTTTTGGGGCGGCAAAGAGTTTTAAAGTTGCTGCGGTGATGATGCCTAATGTGCCTTCGCTGCCAATAAATAAATGACGTAAATCGTAGCCAGTGGTGTTTTTGTGTAAAGGTGTTAGATGCGACATTAGCGAACCATCAGGCAGCACAATTTCTAAACCCAACACCAAATCACGCATCGTACCATAACGCACAACGTTTAATCCACCAGCATTACACGCAATGTTGCCACCAATTTGACAACTGCCTTCACTGGCTAAACTTAACGGAAAAAAACGATTGACTTGTTGCGCAGCTGCCTGAATGTCTGCCAACACGCAACCTGCTTGCACAGTCATACTTTGATTGGGCAGTGAAATATCAAGGATTTTGTTGAGCTTGCTTAAATTTAACAGTACGCCACTTTGTGCATACGCACCGCCTACTAAACCTGTGTTGCCGCCTTGCGGTGTGATGCAAATTTGGTGTTCTGCGCAAAAACGCACGATTTTTTGCACGCTTGCCACGCTTTCAGGCAGCACAACCACAACATTTTCGCTGTGATAACGTTTGCGTTGATCCCATAAAAATGGCGCGTCATCTTGAGGTAATTCGTGGGCGTGTAATAAATGTGTTAAATGTTGACGTAAAACAGAAACATTCATATTCAGGCAGCCTGAAAACAGTGAAAATGGCTAATTGTTTAAATGTTTCAGGCAGCCTGAAACACTCGGGCTGCCTGAACACGAAAGACATCGGTTTATAAAGTACCTAAAATAATGCGTAACACGCGGCGAATCGGTTCTGCGGCACCCCAAAGCAATTGGTCGCCCACAGTGAACGCGCTGATGTATTCTTCGCCCATTGCTAGTTTGCGAATACGACCAACTGGTGTGGTTAAAGTACCTGTAACCGCTGCTGGTGTTAAATCACGCATACTGGTTTCTTTATTGTTTGGCACAACTTTTGTCCACTCATTTGCTGTTGCGATAATGGATTCAATTTCTGCCAAAGGTAAATTTTGTTTTAATTTCAAAGTGATGGCTTGGCTATGACAGCGCATTGCGCCCACGCGTACACACAAACCTTCTACAATCACAGGTTTTGCGTTGCCCAAAATTTTATTGGTTTCCACGCCACCTTTCCATTCTTCTTTGGATTGACCGTTACCCAAATCTGCATCAATCCAAGGAATCAGGCTGCCTGCAAGAGGTACGCCAAAATTTTCTTTGGGATAAGCATCTGAACGCAAAAAGTCAGAAACTTTGCGGTCAATACTTAAAATCGCGCTAGCAGGGTCAGCTAATTCGTTTGCCACTTGGCTATGAATCGCGCCCATACCACTAATCAATTCGCGCATATTTTTCGCGCCTGCCCCCGATGCTGCCTGATAAGTCATACTGCTTGCCCATTCAACCAAATCATTTTGGAACAAGCCACCCAAAGCCATTAACATCAAAGATACGGTACAGTTACCACCTACATAGTTTTTCACGCCATTTTGCAAACCAGCGTCAATCACTGCACGGTTTACAGGGTCAAGCACGATAATCGCATCGTCTTTCATACGCAAGGTTGAAGCTGCGTCCACCCAATAACCTTGCCAGCCTGAATCACGCAAAGGTTGATAAATCGCTTTGGTGTAATCACCACCTTGACAAGTAACGATAATGTCCATTTTTGCCAATTCTTCAATATTATTGGCATCTAACAATGTGGTTGCCGATTGACCAAAATCAGGTGCTACACCACCGATATTAGAAGTGGTGAAAAAATATGCTTCAGGAATGTGTGCAAAATCATTTTCTTCGCGCATACGTTGCATCAAAACCGAGCCAACCATACCACGCCAGCCGACAAAACCTACTTTTTTCATAACAACCTTTCCAGTAAAACAAATATTTACAAAATATTATCTTATTGCTGCCTGAATGCGATTTTTATCCATTTGATTCAGTCAAGCAAAAGCTGCTTTTTTAACGCTTTGTGTCTAAAAAGTAAAGTTTTTTTTATGTTTTTTAAGCATTTTTCGTTAAAATACGCCCCAAGCTGGCTGATACGCACGTTTTACTAACCAAAAAATTTTTCAGGCAGCCTTTTTGTTTTTTCAATAAAGCGAGAAAATGAATAACACCGTAAACAACACCGAAATTGAAGTGGAATTAGCCAGCGCAGGTCAACGCATTGCCGCATACATAATCAATAATGCTATATGGTTTGTTTTAATGTTTATTATGGGTTTTGTATGGGCTGCGTTGGTTGGCAAACCCACCGAAGCCGATACTGTAAAACTGGGTATGTGGGTAATAGCAGTGAGCATTATCTACTTGGTGATACAAGTTATTTTGATGAGTCGCGATGGTCAATCCATAGGCAAAAAAATAATGGGCATTAAAGTGATTGATGCCAACGGAGAAACAGCTGGTTTTGTGCGTTTTTTTCTCCTGCGTGAAATCGTGTTTTCCATCGTGTTTGTCGTTAATGTTATCGTTTTTAGTATACCGCTTAACATCGTTTTAGATTTAAATGGTCAATATCAGACTATCCCCGCTCTTGTTATGACAATAATTTGTGGTATGATGCTTTACTTCGCCAAAGACAGACGTACTTTGCAAGATAGATTAGCCAATACGTATGTCATTAAGTTGCCTAAAAAATTGCCTGAAAAACAAGAAGTGATGATGAGAGAAGAAGTGATGATGAAAGATAGCGAAATTGAAGTGGAATTAGCCAGTCCTAGACAACGCATCAGTGCCGTTATTATCAATGGTTTGATTTATTTTGCGGTTGTGATGATTACTGTTGCGATTAGTTTTTCGCTTGGATTTGATAAGAAACAACTGATTGTACTACCTATATTGGGTGTACTCATTGTGCATATTGTGCAACTTATTTTAATGAGTCGTGATGGTCAAACCATAGGCAAAAAAATAATGGGCGTTAAAGTGATTGATGCTGACGGAGAAACAGCTGGTTTTGTGCGTTTCTTTCTTTTGCGTGAAGCTGTGTACAATATTATTCTTACGATTTTGGGTGTACCGCTTGGTGTGGCATTGAATAGTGAACAAGCAGCGCAGATTCCAGCTTTTATTGCTCTTTTAATCTGTTTGGTGATGCTTTTTGTTGCCATTGATAGGCGTACTTTGCAAGACAAGCTCGCTAATACGTATGTGATTCAACTGCCTAAAAAGAAATCTTCTGTTTCGTTTAAAGTCAAATAAAGATGATTTACTGTGTTTATTTGTTTCCATAATGGAAAACTTTAAGTTTTTTCAGGCTGCCTGAATAATAAAAAGCCTTACTGTTTTTAGCAGTAAGGCTTT
>JAFSQZ010000029.1 GCA_017446355.1 Neisseriaceae bacterium | reverse complement strand
TTTAGCACTGTCAAGGAAATGGGCTATCACCAAAAGAAAGGTGAGGTTATAAAGAATAAATTGTAATGTAATCATTTTAATTCTAATTTTGGTTTTACAGGATCTGTCAATCGGTAAACGTGGTCATATTCAACATTTGTTCACGCCTTTGACCTTCTTGAAATAATCAAGTCCGCCATTGTTTTTAATGCCATATGTTCAGGCTGCCTGAATTGTTTTATTCATTATTTGAAACCTTTGCAAAACTCATTGGATTGCAAAAATAGAATTTAAGATAATGATTGTGAATTGAGAAAAATCATACCGATTAAGGCGCGCGCATACTTTGTAATTTTGCTAAAAATACTTCATCAACCACTTCTGCCTCAAACCACCAAAAAGCTGCTTTTTTGATAGCCCAATAACTGCTTGTTTCCCAATGTTGGTTCAACATAAACGCGCATAATTGTCCCAGCCAAGGCTGGTGTCCAACAATGACAACAGTTTTATCATTCGGAATTTCTAATAATAATTGCGCGATTTGCATTGGGTGTGCTTCGGGATTGAGTGCGCTGCATACTTTTTGGATATAGGGCAAAAATGCTGCGGTTTCTTGGCTACGTTTTGCTTCAGACACCCAACATTCGGTTTGTTCAGGCAGCATTGATTTTAAGATACGCGCCATTTTGCTGGCTTGTTTTTTTCCTTTTGGTGTGAGTTCACGTGCCAAATCGTTTACATCAAATTTCGCTTCGGCGTGTCGCCATAAAATAATATTCATTTTTTACTTCCAATATTCATCGTTGCTGCCTGAAAAAGTTTTGCAACAACGTTTGTGCTTCATCTGCCAACACACCGCCTAAAATCGCCGTATGATGATTTAATGTTTTTTGTGCAAACAAGTTGATAACACTGCCTGCTGCACCTGTTTTCGGTTCACGCGCAGCAAAAATAACACGTCGCACACGCGCTTGCATCAATGCGCTGGCACACATCGCACAAGGCTCCAAGCTTACATAAACATCACAATTTTGTAAACGATAATTGCCCAAAACTTGCCCTGCTTGGCGCAATGCTTGGATTTCGGCGTGGTGGCTAATATCGCAATCGCGCACACAAGTATTCAATCCACGTGCAATAATTTGATTTTGATGCACCACGACTGCACCCACAGGAACTTCATTTTGTTCAGCTGCCAACGCTGCCTGAATCAAAGCTTCGCGCATAAATGATTGCATACTTTTTTCATCAGGAAAACGCGCAACAGGTGGTGTTTTTGTTAATTCATTTGCCCAAAAAACGCGTTCATCATCGCTTAATGTGTTGACGGTTTTCCCCAAAGAAAACGCCACCAATTGCCAAAACACGCTTTTGGTAACACTTAATCCACTTTCTTTGAGCAATAAGAATGCCACACATGGTGATTGTTGTTGCACATCTTGACGTGTCAAAATTTGACATTGAGCTAATAATTCAATCACTTTTGGCGCAAAAGGCGGCGTGGTTAGTTTTTCCATTTTTTTAGCGCAAGCTGCCTGAAAACTGCGTATTCTAACAGTTATCTTTTGTTTCGCGTTAAAATACGCACTTTTCTTTCAGGCAGCCTGAAAATGAAACCGTTAATCGCTCAATATCAAAATATTTGCACACGCATTCAAGAAAATGCTTTGCGCGCCAAAAGAACGCCTGATAATGTGCAACTCATTGCCGTTAGCAAAACCTTTCCCAGCGCGGATATTCGCACGCTTTACCAAGTAGGACAACGTGATTTTGGTGAAAACTATATTCAAGAATGGGCGCAAAAAGTTCAAGATTTAGCCGATTGTTCGAACTTGGTTTGGCATATAATTGGACACGTACAAAGCAATAAAAGTCGCCCCGTTGCTGAACACGCGCATTGGTTGCACACTTTGGATCGCTTAAAATTGGCGCAACGTTTAAATGAACAACGTCCCTCTCATTTGCCTGCCTTAAATGTTTTAATAGAAATCAATATTGCCAACAATCCAGCCAAACACGGCATTGCGCCATCAGAAATGATGAGTTTAGCCAAACAAATACTGCCTTTAAAAAATCTCAATCTACGCGGTTTAATGTGTGTGGCTGAAAACACGGATAACGCAGAGATTTTGCGCCAACAATTCACACAAATGCAGCAATTGTTGCAAGACTTGCAAACCATCGCGCCGAATGCTGATACGCTTTCAATGGGTATGAGTCAAGATATGGAAATGGCGATTGAATGTGGTGCAACAATGGTACGCATCGGTAGCGCGATTTTTGGACAACGCGATTATTCGTCCGCAAATTAACATTTAAAACCTGTATTCATTATCTTGCTATCTTGCTTTTAAGATGACGAACACAGGTTCTAAAACAAATCATTAAAATTCTTCCCTTTCACTTCGTTCAAGGTCAGAATGACACGTTTTGCAAAAGTTTCGGTTTACCAAAATAATCCAGACATCAAGTACAAAATTATTGCGGTTTCACGGTTTGACCGTTAATGCTAACGCTTTTTAAAGTGAGATGATAATTTTTATCACCATCTTTATAGTTGATGATGGCAGGAATATTGCCTAATTTAGTGGCAAAAGCGTATTGCACAGTGTCATCACCGCGTTGCAAACGAACTTGTTTTACAGTGGTTTTGCCACCAGATAAACTGATTTGTTTGCTACCTGCTGGGCTTAATTTGCCAATGTTATAGAGTTTTTTACCGTTGGTAACTTTAATGCCGCTGGGCAATTTACCTTCGTTGAATGCCAGTTGCCAAGAGAGTGTAAACAAATCCATCACGCGTGCATTAACGGTTTTGGTTTGGCTTTCACCTGCTTTGCCGTATGTGATTTGTTTGCCACGCATCGTTGCAGAAGCGTAGGTTTTGCCGTTGCGAATGTCTTTGTAGTAACTGGGGATAAGTTGGTTGCCATTGATGCTGCCACCACTTTCAAAGCGAATTTTGTAAAGTGGAACATTGATGTTGGCAACAACGGTGTATTGATTACCGCTGCGTTTAAAAGTCATTGTGGCTGGAATACCGTAGCTACCGCTGTATTTTAAAGTGGCACTATTGGGTATTTCAGCAGCTTGGGCATTGAATGCGAAAGTAGCAGCTAACGCGATAACAAGTGTTTTGATGTGATGAGTGTTCATAAAAAATTCCTTTTATGTGTGGTTTTCAGGCTGCTATGTTAATGTGTTTTATGTTAAGTGCGGTGTTTTTTTGTGATTTTTTGTGATAATGGCTGCCTGAAATTAAACTTGTAACCAAAATGTAACGGGTCCATCGTTTTGTAAGGATACTTGCATATGTGCGGCGAATTCGCCTGTTTGTGTGGTGATGCGTTGGGCGGCTTGTTGTGTGAAATAAGTATAGAGTTTTTGGGCCATATCAGGTGTAGCGGCTGTGGAAAAATTGGGGCGCAAGCCTTTTTGGGTGTCGGCGGCTAGGGTAAATTGTGAAACGACCAATAATGCGCCACCTGCTTGGCAGATATTTAAATTCATTTTGCCGTTTTCATCGGGAAATACGCGATACGCCAAGACTTTTTCTAAAAGTTTATTGGCTTTTGTTTCGTTGTCTTCTTTTTCTACACCTAAAAACACCAGTAAGCCTTTGTTGATGTTGCCAATGGTTTGTTGGGATACTTCTACTTTGGCGTGGGCAACGCGTTGAATAAGCGCAATCATAAAATTTCCTTTTGTTGATAAACGGTGATTGAAAAAGCCTGCCTGAAACTGTATCAAAGGGGGAATTATAAAGTAGAATAATGCTTGTTTTGGCTACTTTGATTTGAATTTTTTATTTTGTTATGAGCAATTCATCTTTAACTATTGCTTTGTCCGCAGGCGAGGCCTCTGGGGATTTATTAGGCGCGCATTTAATTGAAGCGATTCGTGCTGTGCGTCCTGATGTGCGTTTTGTGGGCATTGCTGGACCGAAAATGCAGGCAGCAGGTTGCGAGTCTTTGTTTGAACAGGAAAAATTGGCGGTGCGTGGTTATGTGGAAGTGCTTAAAAGGCTGCCTGAAATTTTGCGTATTCGCCGTGCGTTAATAGACAAGCTTAAAACCATTCGTCCTGATGTATTTATTGGTATTGATGCGCCTGATTTTAATTTAGGCGTTGCCGAACAGCTTAAAGCGGCTGGCATTCCGACTTTGCATTATGTGTCGCCGTCTGTGTGGGCTTGGAAACAGAAACGCGTGTTTAAAATTGTGCAACAAGTTAATCAAGTTTTGTGTTTATTTCCGATGGAGCCTGCTTTATACGAAGCGGCTGGCGGTAAAGCAACGTTTATCGGACACCCTTTGGCGCAACAATTGCCTTTGGTGGCAGACAAAGCGGCGGCGCGTGAACGTTTAAAATTAGATGACGATACGCCTGTTTTTGCGGTATTACCTGGTTCGCGCGTGAGTGAAATTGATTATATGACACCGATTTATTTGCGCACGGTGCAACTGATTTTGCGCCAATTGCCTAACGCGCAATTTATTTTGCCTTATCCAACCTCAGCCGCACGTGAACGTTTACAGCATTATCTTACGCTGCCTGAATTTGAAAAGTTGCCCATTCGTTTGCAAGTTTCTAATACAGATTTAGCGTGTACCGCTGCTGATGTGGTATTGGTAACCAGTGGGACGGCAACATTAGAAGTAGCATTATGCAAACGTCCGATGGTGATTAGCTACAAAATTTCGGCACTGACTTATGCTTTGGTGCGCCACAAAATTAAAGTGCCATTTGTGGGTTTACCGAATATTTTGCTGAATAAAAGCGTTGTCCCAGAACTATTGCAACACGATGCCACGCCTGAAAAATTGGCGGCGGCGTTATTGGATTGGTATCAGCAGCCTGAAAAAGTGGCTGCATTGGAAAAAGAATTCACGCAATTGCACGAACTTTTGCGCTTACCAACCGATAAATTAGCAGCACAAGCCGTGTTAAACGAAATTCAGGCAGCCTGAAAAGGAACATAATGACCACAATTGTAAAATGTCCAACTTGTCAAAAAGCAGTTGAATGGCTGCCTGAAAACGAATATCGCCCATTTTGTAGTGAACGTTGTCGCCTAATAGATTTGGGACAATGGGCTGATGAACAATTTATTGTCCCTGTTGCCGATGAAGATGACGACAATGAATAATGATGATAATAACGAATGGATTGTTTTGCCCACGCACGCTGGTGTGGACGAAGCAGGACGAGGTCCTTTGGTGGGTAGTGTATTTGCAGCAGCGGTGATGCTGCCTGAAAACTATGACTTACCCCATTTAAACGACTCTAAAAAATTAAGTGAAAAAAAACGTGATGTATTGGCAGATTTAATCAAACAACAAGCAATTGCTTGGTGTGTCGCTTCTGCCAGTGTTGCCGAAATAGCACAACTAAATATTTTGCACGCCACAATGTTAGCCATGACACGTGCGGTTACAGGTTTATCGGTGCTGCCTGAAAAAGTATGGATTGATGGCAACCGCATACCGTTATCTTTAAACATTCCCGCGCAAGCCGTTGTAAAAGGCGACAGTAAAATTGCCGCGATTTCTGCCGCGTCCATTCTTGCGAAAACCGCGCGTGATGCCGAAATGTATGCTCTGCACGAGCGTTTTCCAGCATACGGCTTCGCGCAACACAAAGGCTACGGCACAGCAGAGCATTTAGCCGCTTTAAAAAAATACGGTGCGCTGCCTGAACACCGCCAAGATTTCGCGCCTGTAAAAGCCTTATTGGCGCAGGGGCAATTATTTTAATCATCGTTTAACCACTGTTTAAAACCTTTGCACAACACGTTATTTTGAACTTTCTGTAAACGTGAACCATCTTATTTTTTGATAAATTTAGGTTTTGCAGTTAAATCTTTTGTTTACAAAATAACAAATACTCAATGCGAAATTTTAAAACCGCGTCATTGCGAGCCGTAGGCGTGGCAATCTTCCCAATGTTTCAGAACATTTAAAATAAATAACCAAAACCTTACAAACAAAGCTTCATCACACCGGATTTATTTTTAAGGTTTCAGGCTGCTTGAAAACCATTAAACAAGTGATTAAGCATAAAATGAAACGCCGATGTGGCAGCCTGAAAGCTATGGTTTTGTGTTACAATTTCGTCCATTTTGCTATTTAAAAAGAGAACATTATGATTTCCACCAACAATATCACGATGCAATTTGGTGTAAAACCCTTATTTGAAAACGTGTCTGTAAAATTTGGCGAAGGCAACCGTTACGGTTTAATTGGCGCAAATGGTTCAGGCAAATCCACGTTTATGAAAATTTTGGGTGGTGATTTAGAGTAAACTTCTGGAGAAGTTGCCATTGAAGCGGGCGTGCGTTTAGGCAAATTAAAACAAGATCAATTTGCTTACGAAGAAATGCGCGTATTAGACGTAGTGATGATGTGGCATACGGAAATGTGGGCAGCAATGACAGAGCGTGATGCAATTTACGCCAATCCCGATGCCACCGAAGACGACTATATGCACGCCGCCGAATTGGAAACCAAGTTTGCCGAATACGATGGTTACACCGCCGAAGCACGCGCAGGTGAATTATTATTAGGCGTGGGCATTGATGAAAGCCTACACAACGCAACAATGGCGGAAGTCGCACCTGGTTTTAAATTACGCGTATTATTGGCGCAAGCCTTGTTTTCCAAACCTGATGTATTGTTGCTGGACGAACCGACCAATAACTTGGACATCAACACGATTCGTTGGCTAGAACACACACTCAATGAATACGACAGCACAATGATTATCATCAGCCACGACCGCCATTTTCTCAACGAAGTGTGTACCCATATGGCAGACTTGGACTACAACACCATCACCATTTATCCAGGTAATTACGATGATTATATGTTGGCATCAGCACAATCGCGCGAACGTGCATTAAAAGACAATGCCAAAGCCAAAGAAAAACTTCAAGAATTACAAGAATTTGTGGCGCGTTTCTCTGCGAACAAATCCAAAGCTCGCCAAGCCACTTCTCGCTTAAAACAAGCCGATAAAATTAAAGCAGAAATGGTGGAAGTTAAACCTTCCACACGTCAAAATCCATATATCCGTTTTGAAACCGATGAAAAAAACAAACTGCACCGTCAAGCAGTTGAAGTAGAAAATCTTGCCAAATCGTTTGACAAACCCCTGTTTGAAAAACTGTCATACATTCTAGAAGCAGGAGAACGTTTAGCGATTATTGGTCCAAACGGCGCAGGCAAATCCACATTACTCAAACTCTTGGCTGGCGCATTTGATGCACAATACGCAAATGGCATCACACCTGATTCAGGCAGCATCAAATGGGCAGAAAAAGCCACCGTTGGCTATTATCCACAAGACCACGAAAACGACTTTGACTGTGATATGAATTTAACCGAATGGATGCGCCAATGGGGACAAGAAGGCGATGATGAACAAGTTATTCGTGGCACACTTGGACGCTTACTTTTTGGTGGTAACGATGTTGGCAAAAAAGTCAGCGTTTTATCGGGTGGTGAAAAAGGGCGAATGCTGTATGGCAAACTATTGCTGCTCAAACCCAATGTCTTGATTATGGACGAACCCACTAACCATATGGATATGGAAAGCATTGAATCGCTCAATATGGCATTGGAAAAATACAAAGGCACATTGATTTTCGTTTCACACGACCGTCAATTCGTATCCAGTCTTGCCACACAAGTGATTGAACTAGATGGCAAAGGTGGTTATGAATATTATCTTGGCGACTATGAAAGCTATTTAGAGAAAAAAGGTATTGTGTAACACATTCAGGCAGCCTGAATAATAAAAAACCACTTTCAAGTGAAAGTGGTTGTTGTCTGTCTTATCAATAAATTTATTGATTAGCTTCCATATAGGTGCGTAAAACAGCATTTAAACGAGTTTGATACCCTTTACCTGTTTTCTTGAAAAAATCTAATACGTCTTTGTCCAATCGCAAGGTAACTTGTTGTTTGCTTGACGGTAAAGCAACGGCTTTTGTCCATTCTGCTTTTGGATTGTAGGGAATATCCGAAAAATCAATCTGTTCATCAGATAGATTGGCAACTGCCGTTAAGCGTTGTTTTTGCTCATCGCTTAAAGGTTGGGTTAAATCAATGGTTTTGGTGATGGTATTGTTTTTTTTCATTGCCGTATGCCTTTCGTGCTGAAATAATGCGAATGGTTGTGCCGTTGTTTCTTACCGTATAACAAACACATAACAGCACACCAAAAACCATACCAACCGTATTAAAACGGTCTTCTCCGTAATTTTCACGATTATCAAACCATTCAATACGATTTGCATCTGCAAAAACAAAAGCCGCATCATCAAAATGAATGCCGTGTTTTTTCAGGTTGGCTTTGGCTTTTTCTTCGTCCCATTCAAATTGCATGATTATGTCCTACAAAATGTAGTTACATATTGTAATGTGAATAGCATTTGCAAACAAGTACATCGCCTTTGGCGCGGCTAAAACAATCTTTCAAAATCGCTCCACCCACACGAAGATTTTCGCAAACATCAAAAATCGTTTCGTCCGTTAAACCATACGCCGCCATATTTTTAACATTCACCTGCACAATGCCCATAGAAAAATTCCGTCCTTGCTGTCGCAATATTTTGACGGCGTTTACCGCTTCCTGATGATTTTCAGGTTACCTTTTCAGGCTGCCTAAAACCATTAAATCCACTCTCCGTAGTTAGGAGATTACCACGCATTAACTTCGTTAATGCTCGTAATGACAGTAGTTTTTTCAGGCTGCCTGAAAGTACCTGTCATTGCGAGCGAAGCCATAAGGCGTAGCGTGGCAATCTCCTTGTCGTTTAGGTCAATTAAACCTTTCAGGTTGCCTAAAACCATTAAATCTGTTCTCCGTAGTTAGGAGATTACCACGCATTAACTTC
>JAFSQZ010000028.1 GCA_017446355.1 Neisseriaceae bacterium | reverse complement strand
ATATATTGTGCAAAAAAACAACACTTTTTAAGAAAAAATAAATGATTCTTGAAGTTTAGATAAAATATGTAAATTAAAGTCTTTGTGAAATTTATCATTTTCTTGTGTTTCCGAATAATGAATAATGTGTTTTGCAAAACTTTTAGGCTGCCTGAAAATTTGATTTACTATCCCTTTTGTTGACGACTGGTTAATAAATTGAATGGTCAAAGTTGGCAACGCATTTATTCTGTGGCATAATTCGCATTTCGCTTTTTAGGAGCGAAAGTCAGGAGCTGATAACGGTGTGAACTGTGTTAGCTTGTCCGCCGAAAGGCTTTATTTTTATGAAAGAAATATTATGTTAACTGTTGAACAAAAAGCGCAAATTATTAAAGATTTCCAACGCAAAGAAGGTGATACTGGTTCTTCAGAAGTGCAAATTGCCTTGTTGACTTTCCGTATCAATGACTTGATTCCTCATTTTAAAGCAAATCCAAAAGACAAACACAGTCGTCGTGGTTTGTTGAAAATGGTGAGTGCGCGTCGTCGCTTGTTGGCTTATTTGCGTCGTACTGATGCTGAAACTTATCGTAAAACCATTACTCGTTTAGGTTTGCGTAAATAATCTTTACTTAAATAAAAGGCTGCCTGAAATTCAGGCAGCTTTTTTATGTGCCGAAATCTTTGCAACGCATTGTTTTGAGTGATGCAACGAAACACGTTAATCCGAATTTTTCACTTTGTTTAAAATAATAAATGTTTATTATTAGCAATCGGATTTTGCAAAAGTTTCAGTTTTGCAACGGTTTGACAATACGTTACATTTTTGCTTTTCAGGCTGCCTGAAACAATTGTATTCAACCCATTTATTCTCTTTATTTGTGCATATGATGAACACACAAACTTCTTCTTCACCTACCATTGCTGCTATTGCCACTGCTGTGGGGCGCGGCGGTGTTGGTGTAATTCGTATTTCAGGCAGCCAATTATTGCCGTTTGCCAATGCGATTACAGGCGGTAAAACACCTAAACCACGCGTGGCAATGTATACCGATTTTTTAGACAAAAATGGTAATGCCATTGACAACGGTTTACTGCTCTATTTCGCTGCGCCTGCCAGTTTCACAGGTGAAGACGTGATTGAATTACAAGGTCATGGTGGATTGGTTGTGATGCAAATGCTGTTGGCGCGTTGTTTAGAATTGGGCGCAAGACTGGCACAAGCAGGTGAATTTACCAAACGTGCGTTTCTCAACAATAAACTGGATTTGGCACAAGCAGAAAGCGTTGCCGACTTAATTGACGCGTCCAGTCAATCTGCTGCACGTATGGCGTTGCGTTCACTTAAAGGCGCGTTTTCGCAACACATTCATACTTTGGTGGACGATTTAATTACTTTGCGAATGCTGGTAGAAGCGACTTTGGATTTTCCTGATGAAGAAATTGATTTTTTGGAAGCGGCCGATGCAAAAGGAAAATTGGTAAATTTGCAACAACAATTAACCAAAATTCTTGCCCATGCGCAACAAGGCGCGATTTTGCGCGAAGGTATGAATGTTGTATTGGTTGGTGCGCCCAATGTTGGCAAATCCAGTTTACTGAACGCTTTGGCAGGTGATGATGTGGCGATTGTTACCGATATTGCAGGCACAACGCGCGACACGGTGCGTGAACAAATTACTTTGGACGGTGTCCCCATTCACATTACTGACACAGCAGGTTTGCGCCAAACCGATGATGTTGTAGAAAAAATAGGCATAGAACGCAGTGAAAAAGCCGTGCAAAACGCCGATGTTGCTTTGGTTTTAATTGACCCAAAAGAAGGTTTAAACAACACCACAAAAGAAATCTTATTCAGGCTGCCTGAAACATTAAAACGCATTGAAGTACATAACAAAATTGATTTAAGAAACGAAAAACCCAGTATAGAAAACATTTCAGGCAGCCTGAAAAGTGGCGCAGACATTTTAATCAAACTTTCTGCCAAAACAGGTGCAGGTTTAGATTTACTCAAAAACGCGCTTTTGCAACAAATCGGTTGGCAAGGTGAAAGCGAAGGGCTGTTTCTTGCGCGCACACGTCATTTAAATGCCTTGCAACGCGCACAAGAAGAACTCAATCTCGCCGCTTTGTGCAGCAACACTCAATTGGAATTGCTCGCCGAACATTTGCGTTTGGCACAACTTGCTTGCAATGAAATCACAGGAGAATTCACGGCTGATGATTTACTCGGTGTGATTTTTTCACGTTTTTGTATTGGGAAATAAATCACTTTGGATTGCTGAAACATTAGGGCGTTTGCTACTGTATTTTGTAAGACTTTGCAATACCGTTTCAGGCTGCCTGAAACCTTGCAAAAGTTTCTGTATACGAAAATAACGAGTGTTTTTACTTGTATTGAGTATAAGAAGTTTCACAAAAATATTGACTTTGCTGGGTCAAAATTTCTCTATTTCTTGCCACGTTTTGCCGTGTTTGTCTTTTTCAGAAATAATCGGTGCGCCGTGCAATTGCCAGTCTATGGCAAGTGTTGAATCCGACCAAAGTAATATGCGTTCGCTTTCTGGGTGGTAGTAATCACTGCATTGATAGATGAGTTGCGTGTGGTTTTCTTGCGCGTAAAAACCGTGTGCAAAACCTTCAGGCAGCCATAATTGGCGTGCGTTTTCGGCGGATAATACAATGCTTATCCATTGTCCAAAAGTGGGCGAATCTTGGCGCAAATCCACCGCTACGTCTAAAACGCTGCCTGAAACCACGCGTATCAATTTTGCTTGTGGTTTTCCCCATTGAAAATGTAAACCGCGCAAGACGTTTTGCTGTGAGCAAGAATGATTGTGTTGCACCAACTGACAATCGGCAATATGTGCGCGAAACCAGTCTTCACGAAAGGTTTCCATAAAAAAACCGCGTTCATCGCGCCATATTTTTGGTTCAATGATTTTTACGCCAACTAATTGGGTGTCTATGATGTTCATTTTATGTTCTCGCGTAACATTTCGCGTAAGCCTTTGCGCCAATCACAAGGCGTGTGTTTTAAGGCTGCCTGAATTTTATGGTTTGCCAACACGGAATATGCTGGACGTACGGCTGCGCTGGGATAATCTGCGGAAAGAATAGGCAATATTTTTGGTTTTTCAGGCAGCCATTTTAAGCTTGTTGCTTCGTTGATAATGGTTTGGGCAAAATCATACCACGACATAGCTGGGCTGCCTGAAAAGTGGTAAATGCCATAATCCACTGCGTTTTCATTACTGTTTGCCAGTGCTATTACAATATTGGCTAAATCGTTCACCCAAGTTGGTGAACCAATTTGGTCGGTAACAACACGTAAAGTAGATGTTTGTTGCGCGTGGCGCAAAATACTTTTGACAAAATTGTGTCCTGTTGCGCCGAAAAGCCAAGATGTGCGCACAATAAAATGGCGCGAACACGCTTGGGAAACGGCTTGTTCGCTCAATAATTTGCTTTGTCCGTAAACATTTAAAGGCGCGGTGGGCGAAGTTTCAGTGTAAGGCTCACGTTGCCTGCCGTCAAACACGTAATCGCTGGAAAAATGTATGATTTTCGCGCCTACTTGTTGCGCAGCTTTGGCAATATTTTCTGCACCTGATATGTTCACTTGAAAACATAAATCGCGTTCACATTCTGCCTTGTCTACCGCCGTATAAGCTGCTGCATTGATGATGACATCTGGCATAAATGTTTGGGCTGCCTGAAATACTTTTGCATTGTCCACAATATTGAATTGTGCCGAATGCAAACCGCAAACGTCTGCAACGCTTTGTAGTTGCCGACATAATACTTGTCCAAGCTGTCCATTTGCGCCAAAAATTAAATATTTCATTTTGTTTTTTCTGCCAAAAATGTTGCCAAACGCGTCATCGCATCGCTTTGTTGCCACAAATAATCGCGCCAATTTTGCGCCAATAACCGCCAAATCGGTAGACCATCAAATAAAGTTTGCCAATTTTGCGCACACGTTTTTTCATCTAATATCTGTGCACCATTTAATTCATCTGACAACGCCAAAAAGGCTGCCTGAAAGGTTTTGATTTCTGTGAAAACAGGATTATTTTGCGCCAAGTGAAACGGTAAACGCCAAAAAGCAGCCAGTTTTTCTAAATGCGCCTGTTCTTGTTGTGGATAAATGTGCCACATAAACGGCTTGCCTGCATATTGCGCACGCACAAAACTGTCTTCACCACGAATCATTAAAATATCCGCTTGCCAAAGTAACTCATCAAATTGTTGTTGTGGCACAAACGGTAAACGACACAATTTCAGGCAGCCTGAATGATAAACATCACTTTCTATTAACGCGTGTTCAGGCAAAAATTGTTGCGCCTTTAAACTATTGATGATTTTATTATCTGCAAGATGCAAAGTCAGTGGTCGTTGAAATTGTTGCCAAATGCGCAACCATTTTGCCCAAACAGGACTTTGGTAACCAAAAAGAAAAAGCGTTAAATCAGTATTTTCTGCGTGATGTTGTGAATAATGATTGGCACGTGTCATCAAATCTTCTTCGCGCAACAAACCACCCGTTTCAGGCAAAAAACCCATTTGCCAAAAATATTTGGACGCGCCATTACGCTGTAAAGACGGCATCGCGTGCGTACGAACCGCCCAATCTTCCGCGCTTAAATATTCCCAGTTTAGCCACAAAATACGATGTTTCGCCATCAGCGTAACCACATTTTCAGGCAGCGTACACGCAAAAGTTTCAATCACTAATTGTGGTATTTCAAGCTGGCTAATATCAATCTCTTGTCCTTCTTGCCACGCGTGCAACTGAACAACACTTTGCGCTGCATCAGGCGCGATTTTTTGCAAAGCAGAAAAATCGTCTAACCATAAATGAACAGTGGCATCAAACTTTCTCACCAAAGCCTGCGCCAACCGCCAAGCCACACCAACATCGCCAAAATTATCAATCACCGTACAAAAAAGCCAAAAATGTGGATTCATTATGTTCACTCAATTTATCATCTAACAAGTTATCATCTAACAAGGAAAAGTATCCTAATAAAGCAATGGTTTTTGTATAATCTCCCTTTCAGGCAGCCTGAACAACGCTTGTTCAATGATTTCATTAACCATTCTTCTCTTTTTTTGAAAAATTTCAAATATGAAACCCAAACGCACACTTTCCATTGCCCCCATGCTAGATTGGACAGACCGTCATTATCGTCATATGGCGCGTCAAATCACGCGACACACTTGGCTTTACACCGAAATGATTAACGCAGGCGCAGTGATTTATGGCGACCCTGACCGCTTTTTGCGTAAAAACGATGGAGAAAATCCAGTTGCTTTGCAATTAGGCGGTAGCGAACCTGCTGATTTGGCACGCGCAGCAAAAAAAGTAGCGCAATATGGTTATGATGAAATCAACTTAAATTGTGGCTGTCCCAGTCCACGCGTACAAAAAGGCGCGTTTGGCGCGTGTTTAATGAAAGAAGTAGACTTGGTTGCCGACTGTTTAAACGCTATGCAAGACGCAGCACCAATGTGCGAAATCACCATAAAACACCGCATCGGTTTAGACAAACAAACCGAATATCAACCATTAGAAGACTTCGTAGGCACTTTGGTTGCCAAAACCACTTGCAAAACATTTATTGTGCACGCGCGAAATGCGTGGTTACAAGGATTATCCCCCAAAGAAAATCGCGACATACCGCCCTTGCGTTATGATTATGTTTACCGATTAAAACACACATTTCCAGAACTAGAAATCATCATCAATGGTGGCATCAAAACCAATGCCGAAATCGCCGAACATTTACAACACGTTGATGGCGTAATGATTGGACGTGAAGCGTATCACAATCCAATGTTAATGCAACATTGGGATAAATTATTTTATGGCGAAACGCTGCCTGAAACAAATTATGAAATTTTAGTCCACGCACTTTATGATTACGCAAAAACACAATTAAACACAAATGCCCAAAACGGCGTGATTTTACGTCATATGGTACGCCATTATTTAGGCTTAATGCACGGTTTAAACGGCGCAAAAATATGGCGCAGAATGCTTTCAGATGCAAAACTTTTACGCAACAATCGCGCAGAACTGATTTTAGAAGCGTGGGAAAACATACAAAACTCAACGACAGCTTGAAACACCCACAAAATTTCATTTAACACTTTGAAAGTATTAAGTATTAAATCAATAGTTGACACAATCTTCGCAACACTAGCCACTTCGCTACGCTCAAAGTCAGAATAACAAACAAATTTACAGTTTTTTTCAGGCTGCCTGAAAATCGGAATAATAAGTAGCAAAAAAATCAGCTTTTGCAAAGGTTTATACATAGGCTTGTTTTGTTAATATGCGTGGCAAAATACGCTATCTTAAATATTTTTTACAAAGTATGGTTTAACAGATTGATTATCAAAAAAATAAACGGTATATTTCACGTTTCTGTCGCTTTGTGTGCCAATAGAGAAATAAGGTATTTTGAAATTTTTGCAAAACCAATTATGTGAGTATTGTTATTTTGAACAAAGTGAAAAACTTATGTTTAAAATGATGTGGTGGCGAAATGCTTTGTTTTGTGGAAATTTCAAAATGCGTTTTTATTTTCTCTAAACCCTATGTTCAGGCTGCCTGAATGATTCTTGCAAGGAGGTAAATATGTCTCAAAATTTGGTTTTGGTTTTAAATTGCGGTTCTTCATCGCTCAAAGCGGCTGCGATTGATTACAAAACAGGCGATGTGCATTTTAATGCAGTGGCAGAGAGATTGAATTTGTCCGATGCGTTTATGACGTTTAAATACAACGATGAAAAAACAGTCGTAGATTTGTCGGCTAAACCACATCATGTTGGCGCAATTGAAACCATGATGGAAAAGTTGCATGAATTGGGTTTGGATCAAAATATTAAATCGGTCGGTCATCGTGTGGTACATGGTGGCGAATTTTATAAAGAATCTGTGTTGATTGATGAAGATGTTGTTGACAAAGTGGAACAGTGTATCACTTTGGCTCCTTTGCATAATCCAGCAAATTTAGTAGGCATCAGCGCGGCGCAACAAGTGTTTTTTAATGTACCTCACGTGGCTGTGTTTGACACAGCGTTTCACCAATCTATGCCAGAAAAAGCTTATATTTATGGCATTCCTTATGAATTGTATGAAAAACATGGTTTGCGCCGTTATGGTATGCATGGTACCAGTTATCGTTATGTTGCAGCCCAAGCTGCGAAAATGTTAAATCGTCCTGAAAAAGGCTTGGCGATGGTGATTGCTCATTTGGGTAACGGTGCTTCCATTAGCGCGGTGTTAGACGGAAAATGTTGCGATACCAGTATGGGATTGACACCATTAGAAGGCTTGTTGATGGGAACACGCTCTGGCGATGTAGATCCAAGTGTTTATTCATTCTTGCATGAACAAGAAGGTTGGTCTTTGGAAGAAATCACTGAATTGTTAAACAAAAAAAGTGGTTTATTAGGCGTTTCAGGCGTATCCAACGATTATCGTACGGTTGAAGCAGAAGCTTTATCTGGCAACCGTCGTGCGCAATTGGCATTGGATATTTTTGCTTACCGTTTGGCAAAATATGTAGCAGCGATGACGGTTGCTACTGGTCGTTTAGATGCACTGGTGTTTACAGGTGGCATTGGTGAGAACTCAAAAGATATGCGTGCCAAAATGATTGGTTATTTGGGCTTTTTGGGTTTGCAAATTGATGACCAATTAAATGCCGAAGCGCGTTTTGGTAAATTTGGTATTATTACCAAAAGTCAGTATCCATTAGCATTGGTGATTCCGACTAATGAAGAATTGATGATTGCACAAGATGCTGCTCGTTTAGCGGGTTTAAGTTAAAATTTAAATCAAATGTCATCAAACCGTTTCTTTGAAAAGAAACGGTTTTTTTAGTTTCTTTTTTAAAAAATAGGGTTTTACAGCAAAAAAGCGAATTTTGTAATAAAATTAAAGCTTTTGTTAAGGGAAACCAAAATGTCTGATGTGTTAAGTGCCATTCAAGATACTTTAGAAGCGCGTCGTTCAGCCAGTCCTGATGAGTCATACACTGCGCAACTATTGCATAAAGGCCAAGATAAAATCTTGAAAAAAGTAATTGAAGAAGCAGGTGAAGTATTGATGGCTTCCAAAGACGGTGATCAGGCACATTTGGTTTATGAAGTGGCAGATTTGTGGTTTCACAGTATGATTTTGTTGACTCACCACAATTTACGTGCCGAAGATGTGTTGCAAGAATTAGCACGGCGACAAGGTTTGTCTGGCTTGGCAGAAAAAAAAGCGCGTCAAGAATAAAACAATTGAAATGATTTGAAAGAAAGATAAATAATGGGCTTGCAAAAGATAATTGGGTTGCGCACCAAAGATTTGTTTAACAAAAACTCTTTCCCTTTTTGGATAGGTTTATTATTGGTCGTTGTGTTACCTTTTTTATCCACTTGGCGTGTGGAACCACTGAATAGCTTTTATATAGAAAGCATTTCTTTGATAGGCGTATTATTGCTGGTGTTGATAACGCTTTTTACAGGCAGCCTGAAAGCAGCAATTCCTCGTGCAAGTTGGTATTTTTGGATATTAGCGGTTTTTTGGGCAGTACAAGCACGCGTGATGCATTTGGATTACGTCGGATTAAGCGATATGGCTGCGTGGTCATTTGTGATAATGGGGCTAGGAACGTGGGCAGTGCAAAGCTGGGTAGAGCGTTTAGGCTTGGAGAAAGCATTATCATTATTGGCATTTGCTTTATTGATTGGCTGTTTTTTACAAAGCGTGATTGGTTGGTTGCAATACACAGGTTTGGCAACGCATTTTTCAGGTTTATTGGTATACCATAAAGGTGTTGTGGAAGGACAATTGGCACAGCGCAACCACTTGGGACATTATTTGATGTGGGGTGTTTTAGCTGTCGCTTGGCTAGGGGCGCAACGTCGTTTATCGGTTTGGTTTTGTGCTGTATTGATTGCTTTTTTTGCTTCAGTGATGGCATTAACAGGTTCACGCACCATATTGGCTTATGTATTAGCGATTGTTTTATTGTTGCCATTGGTCGGCATACTTTCAGGCAGCTTGCGTAGTCGCACAACAATAGCTTTCTTCGGTGCAGTAATGATGGTATTACTGCTTCAATTTGCACTGGACCCATTATTGTCCTTGTTTCAAAGCGATGTAAACAGTGCAGTAGAACGCATAGGCAATTCAACTTTTGGCAATTCAGGTCGCAGTTACGAATGGCAAAAAGCTTGGCAAGTTTTTCTATCCGCGCCATTTTTCGGACACGGCTGGAACAGTTACTCTTTACAAGGTTTTTTAACCAATGTTTATCAAATCGGTTTTCGTCCTTATGAAGGAGATGTGTTGTTTACACACAGCCATAATTCTGTATTAAATTTATTGGCGGAAATGGGTTTGGTGGGTACTTTCTTGGTATTAGTAGGCTTATTACTTTCTGTTTCAGGCTGCCTGAAACGTGAAAACAATCAAACAGGTTTGTTTATTCTTGCTTTACTCACCGTTTCATTGGTACACAGTCTTTTAGAATATCCTTTGTGGTATGTTTATTTTTTAAGCGTATTTGCATTGATTATGGGTTTTGCGCCACAAGTATCGCAACAAGAGCGTTTACCTGCTTTAAAAGCTTGGCAAAAATGGGGGGTATTGGCAGGCGTGCTGGTGATAATGGTGGGCATTATTCGTTTAGGTTTTGTTTATCATCGTTTAGCCGTGATTACCAACAGCAATGACACCTCAATTGAACAAGAAACAAAAGACATTGTTGAATTGGTATACATTGCCAAAACCGAACCTATGTTGCGTTATTACGCACAATTTGAACTGATGCCTTTTTTTGAACCCAAAGATAAACATCTGCCAGAATGGGCAAGTGAAGCATCACAAGCAATGAAATTCCGCCCCTATGCCAATGCCTATAAATGGAGCTTGATTGCCGCAAGAACAGGGCGAGAAAAAGAAGCAAAAGAATGGATGCAAAAAATATATCAATATTATCCAACAAAAATCAATGCTTATGGTTCAGCAATTGTTACACACCCTTCTTATGATGTTTTATATGAAGACTATCGGACGTATTGCCACACGCTGTCTACACAATTGAAATTACCCGTTCAATGTATTGAAAAAAACATTGAAAACGAAAAAAAATAGCTTATTTTTTACAAAACTTAATCATTTCAGGCTGCCTGAAAAACTTGCTGTTATTGCAAGACTTGAACACCTTTCAAGTCGTGGTAATCTCTACACCACAAAGAACAGACTTGTATAGATTTTCAGGCTGCCTGAAAGTAAGCAAAAATGAAAACTATGGGTAAAGAAGAGCATCACATTTTTGAACTGTTTTAGAAAAATTACCGTCGCATCATTCTGCACACAACACAGCATACCAAAGAATCTCACTTTATTGTTTAGTGTAACAAAATGAGCAAATCAAGTAAAAATGCGCAAAAAACAATAATGAACAATGACTTTCAGGCAGCCTGAATGATATGATTATCTCGTTTATTTATTTAACGGTAAAAAAATATGCGTTTAGTCAAATTATTGATACTGGGTTTGTTTAGTTTACCAACTTGGGCAAGTGATTTTGTGTCATTTCCTGATAACAAACCACAAACCCTATCTAACCAAAACACCGTACAAGTGATTAGTTTTTGGGCAACTTATTGCCTACCTTGTCGCCAAGAAATGCCTGAAATGAGCCGTTGGTATCAAAAAACAGGCAAAAAACAAAAGGTACAAATGATAGGCATCGCAATTGATAACGAACAAAATGTCCGCAAATTTTTAAAGCAAACACCTGTACGTTACCCCATATGGCTTTATACAGGTAAAGACAGTCGTTCTATGATGAAAACATTCGGCAACAAAATCGGTGCATTGCCATACACTGTGGTGCGTTTGCCAAAATGTCATAAAGAACAAGCTTTGCTGGGAAAAGTGGACGAAACCTTGTTAAATCAAACCATTACACAACTTAAAAAATCCTGTCCATAAGCACTTAATATCTTGATTTCTTGAATAAAAAACCAAAAAAGACTATACTTCGTCTTTTCTTATTCAGGCTGCATTTTTCAGGCAGCCTGAATTTTATGTTGATTTAAATGTATACAAAATGACCATAAAATCTCCTGAATTATTATTACCTGCTGGTGGTTTAGAGCGTATGCGCGCAGCATTTGATTATGGTGCAGACGCGGTTTACGCAGGTTCACCACGTTATTCTTTGCGTGCGCGAAACAATGAATTTGCCAAATTGGATATTTTGCAACAAGGCATTAGCGAAGCACATCAACGTGGTAAAAAATTCTTTTTAGCGGTTAACACACTACCGCACAACAGTAAACTCAAAACCTTTCATCAAGACATTGCACCATTGGTTGCAATGCAGCCTGATGCGCTGATTATGGCCGACCCTGGTTTAATGATGCAAGTTCGCGAAAAATACCCAGAAATGCCCTTGCACTTATCGGTTCAAGCCAACACCACCAATTATTGGAGCGTAAAATTTTGGCAAAAAATAGGGGTAGAACGCATTATTCTATCGCGTGAACTATCGCTAGACGAAATTGCTGAAATTCGTCAAGAATGCCCAGATATAGAATTAGAAGTTTTTGTACACGGCGCATTATGTATCGCCTATTCTGGTCGCTGTCTATTATCAGGTTATTTCAATCACCGCGACCCCAATCAAGGCACGTGTACCAACTCTTGTCGTTGGGATTACAAAGTTCACGACACCAATACAGACGAAATGGGCGATGTTCGTTTACTCAAAGATTTTAACTTTCAGGCAGCCCAATACAACGCCGATGCGAGCTTTGAAGGCATCAACGGACAACAACGCCACCCAATGGCAAACAAAGTTTTCCTAATTGAAGAAGCCAATCGCCCCAACGAATTTATGCCCATTATGGAAGACGAACACGGCACGTACATTATGAACTCCAAAGACCTACGTGCCATTGAAAAAATCAGTCAACTGATTAAAATAGGCATAGACAGCTTAAAAGTAGAAGGACGCACAAAATCCATTTATTACGTTGCACGCGTTGCGCAAGCCTATCGCAAAGCCATTGACGATGCCATAGCAGGTAAACCTTTTGATTACAGCTTACTCGCCGAATTAGAAGGTTTAGCCAATCGTGGCTACACCACAGGTTTTTTAGAACGCCACCAAACCCAAGACTATCAAAACTACTTATACGGTCATTCTATTGCCAAACAAAGTCAATACGTTGGACAAATCATCAGCGTAGACGAGCAAGGTTGGGCGACCATAGACGTAAAAAACCGTTTTGCAGTGGGTGACAGTCTTGAAATTATTCACCCCAATGGCAACCAAATCATTCAGTTAACCCAAATGCAAAGAAAAGGCAAAGCCATTGACGTTGCAGCAGGAAACGGTATTCAAGTACAAATTCCCAATATGCAAGGAAAAGACAAAGCACTGGTTGCCCGCATTATTCAGGCTGCCTGAACTCTTGAAAAACAACAATTTGCCCTAAACTAGATACCATTATGAAATTTCACAATCCATTCAAAAAAGGTAAATCAACCATGAGCGAAAACACACAACAACCAGAATTAGAAAACGAAGCAGAAAACAGCACCGTTGAAACACAAGAAACCGTCCCACCCACCTACGAAGAACTACAAGAACGCATTGAAGAATTAGAAAAACAAGTTGCCGAAAACGACATTCGTCAGCTTGCCAACGAACAAAATCTACGTCGTCGCTTTCAAGAAGAATTGCAAAACGCCCACAAATTCGCCTCACAAAAATTTGCTACGGAAATGCTAACAGTAAAAGACTATTTAGAAATGGCATTATTAGACCAAAGTGGCAACTTTGAAGCCTTAAAAATGGGTGTCAGTATGACCCTCAACGAACTTAACAAAGCCTTTGAAACCACGCAAATCAAAGAAATTCCCGTTCAAAAAGGCGATAAACTTAACCCACATCAACACCAAGCTATGAAAGAAGAAGAATGTCCAGACCAAGAAGCAGGTAGCATTGTTACCGTCCTAAAAAAAGGCTACACACTCAACGACCGCGTCTTGCGTCCAAGTATGGTAACGGTTGCCAAAGCGACAGAAGTGGTAGAGTAAAAGCTAGATTTCAACAAATATGCTGCCGACTTATTCAGGCAGCATATTTTTTGTTATTCAAACACTTTTTAAAAGATAGAAATATTTCAAAATTGAAATCGCCACAATCCTATGTTTTTCAAACATTATTTTAAATTTAAGTAAATACAGAGTTTTACAAAGAAATCACCCATCAAAGTATTTCTTTTTATCTATATCAACATAAATTTGTGTTTTTTAACCTTATGAAAATTAACTACTTAATTTTTCTTTTTTTTATTTATTGAGAAATATTCTTTTCCCAATTGCCATAAATATTGGTCAATTTGTTTTAAATCATATTTTTCCAAACCATAAAATTCTCTAAAACTAATAATAATTCCTTTAAATTTTTCATAATCCCTTAAATCTTCTGTTTTAAACACAGCAAAGTGGTCATTTTTTTTAAAATAACAAAGAACTTTATCCACATAACTATCATAAATTGGATAATCTTTGGGATTATGATGGCTACAATATTTGGAAGCAAAAGAGTAAAAATTTTTTTCTACTCCGCTAATTATTACTTTTTGTATATCAGATACCAAAGTTACATCACCTGTTTTTAAGCGTTCATCGAGATTGCACACAGATTGGATATGTTTTGCCACTGGGTATATTGCAAAAATATTTGTGCTATAAAAATCATTTAATGTTGCTGTTTTTAATAGGATATCTGATATATCTGAATTATTTGGACAGAGTTGGAAAAAAAGTTTGTTTAATGCGCTTTCTTGTAAGCGATAATTATCTAATGTTTTCCATTTATTTAAATAATATTCAACTTCTTCAATACTTGGTGTTGGTAATTGTGGTGTTTTTTGAGTCATTTCAATATTCCATATAAAATAACAACAAGCGTCCTTTGTCAAGGACGCTTGCAATAGTACTATTGCAAGCGAATACTAGAAGAATGATAGGATAGGGAAATTAAGTTTCAGGCAGGCTGAAAATTTACAAAACTCCGTTTTTAAACAAAGAAATGTCATAGAATGTGCTTTTTAATCCACCAAGCACTCAAATAGAATGAAATAAAAAATTACACAGCGTATATTTCAGTCTAAAACACACCTACCATATTTATTTTTATGTTTAAATATTTTTCCTAACTTTAAATATTCCCAATACAACAGGTTTGTTAGAAAACAAAATTTGATGATGTAAACACAAATTAGATTATAGTCATCACGATATAAATAGGTATGAAAATTTTTATTAAAGATTTTGGGACTGTATTAGATTAGTTATGATAGATTGTAATACAGAAATCTTTTCAAAATAATTGCTTAAATTTTTGTAAATTAATCCTAATTCTGTGGCATTGTTTTACAAAAAATGAGATAGGCAATAAAGTATCATTTATTACAGAAACCGATGTTGTGTTCGTGGGTTGATTGAATTA
The DNA here is from genome assembly GCA_017446355.1 of Neisseriaceae bacterium. Taxonomy (GTDB): domain Bacteria; phylum Pseudomonadota; class Gammaproteobacteria; order Burkholderiales; family Neisseriaceae; genus RGIG3394. Next base: position 8,855 of record JAFSQZ010000028.1, on the reverse strand, counting down.
TACAAGCGTTATTTTGGCAGTATTCGTAAATGATGTAAGTTAATGTAAGTTAGCAATTTTTTGGATTATCTAATACAGTCTCAAAATTTTTTATCCATTAGTAATTAAAATCCTGAATTTTGTATTTTACTCATTAAAATTCAATTACTTATAAGTTTGTACATCTTGGTTGAAAAAAATTAGGTATCAAAGTAGGGATAATAAAAAGCGATTTCCCTTATGAGAAATCGCTTTTTCCTAACAATTAACTATTTTTTGTGCACACGAAGATAATCTAAAGCTTTCAATTCAGCAATCGCAGCTGCCAACGCAGCTTGTGCTTTTGCATGAGATTCATCATCATTGGCATTTTGCAATGCCTCGTGTGCTGCTTGTCTTGCTTGTTCAGCACGTTCACGATCCATTTCTGAACTGCGAACTGCTACGTCTGCAAGAACTGTTAACCTGTCAGGCAGAACCTCCAAGACACCACCAGAAACCGCCACCAATACCTCTTCAGAAGTATCTGCTTGGGTAACACGTAATGCACCTGGACGAACTAAGCTCATAATCGGCTCATGACGTGGATAAATACCCAGCTCGCCGTTTAAAGTGGGCACAACAACAAACGACGCTTGTCCTGAAAAGATGCTTTGTTCATTGCTCACCACTTCAACTTGCATAACGCTCATTTAGGGCTCCTTAATTTAAGGTTTTTGCCTTTTCAACAGCTTCTTCAATACCACCTACCATATAGAATGCTTGTTCTGGTAAATGGTCATATTCACCACTCAAAATAGCTTTAAAGCCTGCAATAGTATCGCGTAATGACACATATTTACCAGGTGAACCTGTAAATACTTCAGCTACGTGGAAAGGTTGAGATAAGAAACGTTGAATTTTGCGCGCACGCATCACAGTCATTTTGTCTTCATCAGACAATTCGTCCATACCCAAAATGGCGATAATATCACGCAATTCTTTATATTTTTGCAGTGTTGATTGAACGCCACGCGCAACATCATAGTGTTCTTGCCCTAATACCAATGGATCTAACTGACGTGAAGTAGAATCCAATGGATCAACTGCTGGATAAATACCCAAAGAAGCAATATCACGACTTAATACGACAGTTGCGTCCAAGTGAGCAAATGTAGTTGCTGGTGATGGGTCAGTCAAGTCATCGGCAGGCACATATACCGCTTGAATAGAAGTAATAGAACCAGTCTGAGTTGATGTAATACGCTCTTGCAAACGCCCCATTTCTTCAGCTAATGTTGGTTGGTAACCCACAGCTGATGGCATACGACCTAACAATGCTGATACTTCTGTACCTGCTAATGTGTAGCGATAGATGTTATCTACGAAGAATAATACATCGCGACCTTTGCCATTTTCGTCTTTTTCATCACGGAAATGCTCTGCCATAGACAAACCAGTCAAAGCCACACGTAAACGGTTACCTGGTGGTTCGTTCATTTGACCATATACCATTGCTACTTTATCCAATACGTTAGATTCTTTCATTTCATGGTAGAAGTCATTACCTTCACGAGTACGTTCACCTACACCTGCAAATACTGACAAACCACTATGGGCTTTTGCGATGTTGTTAATCAACTCCATCATATTTACAGTTTTACCTACACCTGCACCACCGAATAAACCAACTTTACCACCTTTGGCAAATGGACAAAGCAAGTCAATCACTTTAATGCCTGTTTCCAAAATTTCAGTTGTGCTAGATAACTCATCAAATTTTGGAGCTGGTTGGTGAATTGCACGAGTAGTATCAGAACCGATAGGACCTGCTTCATCAACAGGATTACCTAATACGTCCATAATACGTCCCAAAGTGGCTTTACCAACTGGCACAGTAATTGGTGCACCTGTATTATTCACAACCAAACCACGTTTTAATCCATCGGTACTACCCATAGCAATGGTACGAACAATACCGTCACCTAATTGTTGTTGAACTTCGAGTGTTAAATCGGTGTCAACTAATTTCAAAGCATCGTAAACACGTGGAATAGCGTTTCGTGGAAACTCAACGTCAACCACTGCACCGATGATTTGTACGATTTTGCCTTGACTCATTATCGTATCCTATTTTAATTGGCTAGCAGCTATACAGCTGCCGCACCTGCAACAATTTCTGACAATTCTGTGGTAATTGCAGCCTGACGTGATTTATTGTAAATCAAACGCAATTCTTTGATGGCATTGCCAGCATTGTCGGTTGCCGCTTTCATTGCAACCATACGCGCCGCTTGTTCAGCAGCCATATTTTCACTCACAGCCTCATAAACCACAGATTCTAAATAACGGCGAACTAAATATTCTAATACCGCAATAGGGCTTGGCTCATAATGATAGTCCCAGCTGTACTTGTCATCATTTGTTTCAACCAACTCTTTTTCTGATAAAGGTAACAGTACTTCTGACAATGGCTCTTGTTTCATTGTATTGATGAAACGAGAATGAACCAAATGAATAATGTCTAACTCTTGATCTTCATAACGTTGGAAAACTTCAGCCAATACACCTAACAATACTTCCATTTTTGGCACATCGCCCAAATTAGTCGCACTAGCAATGACATTCAATCCTACACGCTGACAGGCAGCAAGACCTTTACTGCCGAAGCAAACTACTTCTACTTCAACATCACGTTCTTGGTACTCTTGAACTTGTGCAAAGAATTTTTTCAGCACATTGGCATTTAAACCACCACACAGACCTTTATCGCTTGTGATTAAAATAAATCCCACACGACGAATTTCTTTTCTTTCTTGCAATAATTTAATACCGTGGTGTTCATGAGTTTGAGCCAAATGCCCCATTACTAAACGAACTTTTTCTGCATAAGGACGAGCCAAACGCATCCGTTCTTGAGTCTTACGCATTTTAGAGGTTGAAACCATCTGCATCGCTTTAGTGATCTTTTGAGTATTTTGAACACTGCGAATCTTGGTAAGAATCTCTTTTCCAACAGCCATATCAGTCTCCTTCTATGCGCTGTTTTCAGACTGCATAACCTGATGATTTTTTGAATGTTTTCATTGCTTCCGCTAAAACTTTCTCATTTTCATCAGACATCGCACCAGATGCGTTAATTGCATCTAAAACATCAGCATGTTGCGTACGGATAAAACTTAAAAACTCCGATTCAAAAGCTAAAGCTTTTGACACTGGAACATCAGCGTAAGAACCGTTATTGATCGCCCACAATGTTAACGCCATTTCACCAATATTCAATGTGCTAAATTGTTTTTGTTTCATCAATTCGGTTACTACTTCACCATGTTGCAATTGTTTACGTGTTGCTTCATCTAAATCAGAAGCAAATTGAGAGAATGCTGCCAACTCACGATATTGAGCCAATGCTAAACGAATACCACCGCCCAATTTTTTAATCACTTTAGTTTGCGCAGCACCACCCACACGTGATACAGAAATACCCGCATTGATGGCTGGACGAATACCAGAGTTAAATAAGTCAGTTTCCAAGAAAATCTGACCATCAGTAATAGAAATTACATTTGTTGGTACGAATGCTGATACGTCACCTGCTTGAGTTTCAATGATAGGTAACGCAGTCAATGATCCCGTTTTGCCTTTTACTTCACCATTCGTCAATTTCTCTACCTCTACTGGATTGATACGCGCTGCTCGCTCCAATAAACGAGAGTGTAAATAGAACACATCACCAGGATAAGCTTCGCGACCAGGAGGACGACGCAACAATAATGAAATTTGACGATAAGCAACAGCCTGTTTAGACAAGTCATCATATACAATCAATGCATCTTCACCGTTATCACGGAAAAATTCACCCATTGTGCAACCTGAATAAGGTGCAATAAATTGCAACGCAGCAGCCTCGGAAGCGGTAGCTGCAACAACAATGGTGTGTTCCATTGCACCGTGTTCTTCTAATTTACGCACCACGTTAGCAATAGAAGATGCTTTTTGACCAACAGCAACATAAATACAAACAACACCGTTACCTTTTTGATTGATGATTGCGTCTAACGCAACTGCTGTTTTACCAGTTTGACGGTCTCCAATAATCAATTCACGTTGACCACGCCCGATTGGCACCATAGAGTCAATAGATTTCAAACCTGTTTGCATAGGTTGATCTACTGATTGACGCGCAATTACACCTGGTGCAATTTTTTCAATTGGTGCAGTTCTTGACGCATTGATTGGACCTTTACCATCAATTGGCTGTCCCAAAGCATTTACTACACGACCCACTAATTCACGACCAACAGGAACCTCTAAAATACGACCAGTGCATTTAACTTCATCACCTTCTTTAATATGTTCGTATTCACCGAGAATCACCGCACCAACAGAATCACGCTCCAAGTTCATGGCTAAACCGAATGTATTACCAGGGAATTCAAGCATTTCACCTTGCATTACATCAGATAAACCATAAACACGAACAATACCATCAGTTACAGAAATAACAGTACCACGTGTGTGTACTTCCTGTTTGGTATTTAAATTTTCAATCTTTGCTTTCAGCAAATCGCTGATTTCAGCAGGATTAATCTGCATGAAACCCTCCTAATTGGTTATCGTCGCGTACAATTTTTGCAATTTACCTTGTACGGACAAATCTAACACTTGGTCACCTACAACGACTTTAATACCACCAATTAGATTTTTATCTAATTCAAAGCGTGGTTGTAGGCGAACATTAAATTGTTGCTCCAAATCACTAATTATTTTGATTCGTTGCGCTTCATCTTCCACTTCAAAAGCTGTGTAAATCACTGCTTCACGAGAATCATTTTTTGCCAACACTAACTGTTGAAATTGTTCACTAATATCGGATAAAGCTGCCAAACGTTTTTCTTGAGCAGCGATATGTACAAAATTGCGAAACTCTGTACTTTTCACTGCTTCCACATCATCTAATAAACGAATCAACTCATCAGCTTTTTGCGTAGCGTCTAAATCGGACTGCTGAACATAATCTTTCACTGGTGATTGCTCTAACAACCAAGCCAATTGAGCTAAACCCTGTTTCCAAAGTTCAGTTTGAGACTTTTCTTCAGCCAGTTCAAATAATGCTTTCGCATAAGGACGAGCAACGGTTGCGAACTCTATCATGGCTTTACAGCTCCTGTTTTAAGGTGCTGAGCATTTGAATATGTTGCGCCACATCAACTTCACGACGCAGAATAGATTCTGCACCTTTTACTGCCAATGCAGCCACTTGTTCACGTAAAGCTTCACGTGCGCGATTGGTTTCTTGCTCAACATCTGCTTTCGCTTGCGCTGTAATACGAGCAGCTTCAACAGAAGCGGCTTCTTTCGCTTCTTCTACGATTTGTGCCGCACGTTTTTCCGCATTAGCGACCATTTCAGCAACTTGCGAACGACCTTCAGTCAAGAGTTCTGCAACTTTTTTCTCTGCCTGCTCAAAATCGCTTTTACCGCGTTCAGCTGCTGCCAAACCTTCGGCGATTTTATCAGCGCGCTCATCTAATGCTTTGGCAATTGGAGGCCATACAAATTTCATCGTAAACCATACCAAAATACCAAATACAATCAGTTGCGCAATTAAGGTTGCATTTAAATTCACTTTATTGCCCTCTTAATAGGGGTTAATCAAATCGGAATGGGGTAAATTAAGCACCGAATGGATTAACAAAGGCGAACAATAATGCGATGGCTACACCGATCAAGAACGCCGCATCAATCAAACCAGCGATCAAGAACAATTTGACTTGCAATGGACCGATCAATTCTGGTTGACGAGCAGAAGATTCTAGATATTTAGAACCTACCAACCCAATACCAATAGATGCACCTAACGCACCCAATGCAACAATCAAACCACATGCAATAGCAATTAAACCACCCATAATTAAATCTCCATAAAAAAGGGTTGAACTACAAAAAAAACAACAAAAAAGGAACTATTCACTTATCTAGTGTTTAGTGATGATCATGTGCTTGACCAATATATACAAAGGTTAACGCCATGAAAATAAAGGCTTGTAAGGTAATGACTAAAATATGGAAAATTGCCCAAGCAGCACCTGCAATAATGTGAATAATGAACATTATTGGATCCAAAAGACCAACGCTACCTGAAACTGCCCATGCACCACCCAACATAGCAATCAACATAAACACCAACTCACCTGCGTACATATTACCAAACAACCGCATACCATGAGACACAGTTTTAGAGAAAAACTCCAAAATATTCATCGCAAAGTTAGCTGGTGCCAATTTTGAACCAAATGGTGCTGAAAACATTTCGTGCATCCAGCCACCAAATCCTTTAATTTTGATGTTATAGAAGATACAGATCAGCAACACGCCGATTGCCAAAGCTAATGTAGTATTCAAATCAGCTGTGGGCACCACACGCAATAAAGCGTGGTGATTACCTGTCATTCCTTGCCAAGTTAAAGGCAGCAAATCCACAGGCAACATATCCATAGCATTCATTAAGAAAATCCACACAAATAAAGTCAAACCCAATGGAGCAACCATTTTACGAGATTGTTCGTTATGGATAATGCTTTTGCACATATCATCAACAAATTCGTACAGGATTTCTACAGCTGCCTGAAAACGACCTGGCACACCAGCAGTCGCTTTACTTGCACCTCGCCACAATAAAAAACTACCAATAACACCTAATAAAACAGCAAAAAATACTGAATCAATATTGATGTATGAAAAATCGGCAATATTTTTTGGAGCTTGACCTGCAGTAACATCAGACAAACTAGTTAAGCTTTGTAAATGGTGCTTAATGTAACTAGCTGGCGTCATCACTTCACTTGACATAACGATAAACCTTTAAAAACAATAAAAAAACAAATTGACTGGCAATCAACAAACCTAGGAAGAAAGGGATAAATCGCAGTGCTGGGTAAAACACAAATACCAACACCATCAACGTAATTGTCAGTATGATTTTTAAACTTTCTACCACCATTAAACCTGAACTTAATGGCGAATATCGTTTTAGAATACTTAAAAAACAAACCGATAACAAAGTTGGCACGGCATAAGACAAGCCACCCAATGCAAACGAAAAAGCTGCCTGAATATCAGCAATCCCTACAATAATCAGCGTTAGCAACAAAACAATCGCCCATTGAACAGCTACTATCACAAACACAATCGCCACGTTTTTTTAGACAACTTCAAACTGTACAAATATAAAACAAAGATGTCAGTTACGTCAAGCAAATTGTGAATTTACGTTAAACAAAACAGGTGTAAAACATCATCATAATCAAACAATATTAACAAATGTTTTAATAACTTATTAAAGAACACACCAGCATCATTACGCCATTTCAGGCAGCCTGAAATTATGCTAAAATAGCGTGTTTTTCTTTATCTCAATATTTTCAATTAAACAAGGAATCATTATGGCTGGTCACAGTAAATGGGCAAACATACAACATAAAAAAGCGCGTGTTGATGCCAAACGGGGCAAAATTTTCACCAAACTCATCAAAGAAATCACCATTGCTGCCAAATTAGGTGGTGGTGACCCTGCTTCCAATCCACGTCTACGTTTAGCTATGGATAAAGCTTGGGATAACAATATGCCCAAAGATAATGTGCAACGCGCCATTGACAAAGGAACAGGCAACCTAGAAGGAGTGGAATACGTTGAATTGCGCTATGAAGGCTATGGTATCGCGGGAGCTGCCTTAATGGTGGATTGTATGACGGACAACAAAACGCGTACCGTTGCCGATGTACGCCATGCGTTTACCAAAAATGGTGGTAACTTGGGGACAGATGGTTGCGTTGCTTTCAATTTTGAACATCAAGGTTATTTGGTTTTTGTCAACGTTAACGAAGATGATTTAATGGAAGCCGCATTGAACGCTGGTGCAGAAGATGTGATTATAGATGATGAAGGCATTATTGAAGTCATTACTTCACCTGCGCAATGGGCAGATATTAAAACCAAACTTGAAGAAGCGGGTTTTAAAGCCGAAGATGGCGATGTTACCATGCGTGCGCAAAACACCATTGAACTATCAGGGGAAGATGCAGAAAAAATGCAAAAGCTGATTGATGCGCTTGAAGATTTAGACGATGTACAAAACGTGTACACTTCTGCTGTTTTACAGTTTGACTAAACACATCATCACAACCCATTATGGCTGCTTGAAAATAAAATTGTTTTCAGGCAGCCATTTTCTTTTCTATTTTATTTTAATAGTCATCACCACAATGATTTTAACTAAATAATAAAAAACTTTTGGGGCCAATCTACGTCAGCCCCTTTAACTTTTTGCATCTTTTGCAGATTTGCTAATATTTTTTGCCGATTATTTGACAACATTACTGTTTGGATATCAAGTAATGATGTTAAGACAACAAGATTGTGTTATTTGCTTTATTTCATATGTTATTTTTTTGTTATTTTTAACATAAACAGTATGAGTAAGATCGTAACCAAACTCAATATAAGTTTTCAGATTAACAAATAACAATCTTGCTAATGGTCTTTCTTTTAGTCCATTTAGCACCCACTTGTAATATAAATCAATGTTATCCGTTTTTTCTACTTGACAACAATTTTCAGAATAAATAATGCCATTATTTAATATGAACAATTTCTCATAAACCGATATAAAATTGTTTATTACTTGTTCTATTTCTTTTCTTGTTTCAATATTTGCATTTTCTGCATCTTGATAACAAGTAAATTTGGCATTAACAAACTTATCATCACTTAACCAGTGATCAAAATAAGATATATTTAAAATATCTATTTTTTCATCAGTGGTCTTTTGTGTATTTATTATTCGTTCCCCATTATCATTGTTTATATATAATTCTTCTGAATTTATATACAGATT
>JAFSQZ010000027.1 GCA_017446355.1 Neisseriaceae bacterium | reverse complement strand
ATACGGTGATGGTCAGTAGAGTAAAAGAATAGGGTGTTTCATTTTGGGCTTGGTGGGTCATCAAGCCCTTTTTTACCAAGTGCTGCCTGAATGGGTAAAAAATGCAAAAAAGTGATTGAAATGTGTTGTATGTTTTAAGCTTCACGTTTGAGTGTCAGTGCGAAATCATAGAGTGTTTTTTTGTTTTCACCTGTGATTTTTGCGCCCAATTCTGCGGCTTGTTTGGTGGGTAATTCAGCGGTTAATACACGCATTGTGTGCTGTGCGCTTTCAGGCAGCGTGTCGTTTTTTTCTTTGATATTCGGGTAAATCACTAACGCCATTTCACCGCGTTTTTGATTACTGTCTTCTTGTAGACATTTATGTATTTCTATCACACTGCCTTGTAAAAAGGTTTCAAATGTTTTGCTGATTTCTCGCGCTAACATTATGTTTTGTTGTGGAAAAATATTCATCATATCATTGAGTGTGTCGGTGATACGATGAGGTGTTTCAAAGGCAATAATGGCGTATTCGCTGTGTTGCCACGCTTCAAATAGTTTGCATCGTTCACTGCTTTTGGCAGGTAAAAAGCCGTGAAAATAAAAATGTGGTTCAGTAATGCCTGCAACACTTAATATGCCCATCACTGCTGATGCGCCAACAATAGGTACTACTGTAAATCCTGCTTGACGAACGCGGTTGACCAGTTTTGCACCTGGATCACATACAGCTGGTGTGCCTGCATCGGAAATTTGTGCTACGCTTTTGCCTTCGTTTAACGCGGTAATAACTTTGTCTGCCATTTGTTGTTCATTGTGTTCGCGCACGCTAATCAGTTTGGCTTGAATACCGTACGCGCTTAATAATTGGGCAGAAACGCGTGTGTCTTCGGCACAAATTAAATCTGCTTTTTGCAATACGGCTAAAGCGCGTAGCGTAATGTCAGCAAGGTTACCAATGGGCGTTGCAACAATATACAAAGTTGATTTTTGAATGCTTTCAAGGGCTTTTTGAAAATGTTTTTGCATGGTTCAGGCTGCCTGAAAAAAATAAATGACATCAGTTATGTTGATAAATGTTTGTAAACCATTGAATTATTATGATGAGCGTTTAGATGCTTTGCGTTTTTTGGCGTTGATTTTTTTGATTAACCACAATTTCAAGCGAATTTTGACATCGTAACCAATTGAACCTGCACCGAAAATCCATAATAACACCGCCACAGGTATCGTAAAATGGTAATGCGCGTGATGATAGCCCCACGCGCCAATAAAACCACCGCCAAAAAAGGCGCAAAACATACCCAGTAATAATTTTAATTTGGGTCTGTTGACACGAAAATCAGGTAATCGTGGATTGCTGCTGTGGCGATAATACAAAATTTTTGCCAACTCAATTCCTAAATCGGTTGCCGTGCCTGTCATATGTGTAGAACGAATTACGCTGCCTGAAAGTACGGTCATTACAGTATTGTGCATACCCATAATGAAACACAATAACCACAGTAAAAATGTTTGCGTCCACGACACCGACCAAGTTTTTATCATAGGCAAAAGCCAGCCACTTAAACCAAACAACATTAAGTAACCTGCTTCTGCCCACATAGACAAACCGTACGCGCTATAAAAGCGTTGTCGTTTTGCCCACATAATAATCCAACCCGCGTGCGTTGCACCCAATACAAATGCTAGGACATACGACAAAGAAAATAATGCCATTTTCCAGTCGCCAACATAGGCAACATCAGCTGCGGTAGACAAAGAACCTGTAACGTGTGAAGTGTAATGCGCCACTGCAAAAAAACCGCCCGCGTTAATCGCACCTGCCAAAAAAGCCATCACATACCCCAATAGCCGAAACCGAAAATCGGAAATTTGGCTATTGTGTAAATATGGCTTATCTGCTTGCCAAAAAGGGTAAAGATGCTGTTTTCTTGCCATACTGTTTGGTTACAAAATGTTTTCAGGCAGCCTGAAAACTATTTTTAATTTTATGTACCATCAAAAATAAAAAACTTATTTTAACGCTTTAAATTGGGTGCGAACGCGTGCTAAATCTTCGGCGGTATCCACGCCTGCTGGTGGTGCGTTTTCCAACACATCTACTGCAATTGGAAAACCGTTTGCCAATACGCGCAATTGTTCTAAACTTTCACACGTTTCCAAAAATGATGGTGCCATTGCTGCATATTGTTTTAAAAATCCCACACGATACGCATAAATACCAATATGACGAAGTGGTTTGGGTTCAGGCAGCGTTTGTGCATTGGCGAGCATAATATCGCGTGGATAAGGAATGGGTGCACGTGAAAAATACAAGGCTTCTTGTTTTTGATTAAGCACCACTTTTACACAATTGGGATTCATAAATTCAGCAAAATCGTGTACTTTATGCGCCGCAGTTGCCATTGGTGCCGTACTGTTCGCTAGTACATTCGCCACGCGTTCAATCAATTCAATAGGGATTAACGGTTCATCACCTTGCACATTGACCACAATTTCATCATCGCCCAAGCCCAATAACTCTGCGGCTTCGGCAAGACGTGTGGTGCCGCTGCTGTGTTGATGACTGGTTAACACACTGTCCACTTGATGCGTTTGACACGCTGCAATAATGCGCTCGTGGTCGGTTGCCACCACAACTTTATTGGCGTTGGTTTGCAAGGCTCTTTCTGCCACGCGCACCACCATAGGTTTCCCATCAATATCTGCCAATGCTTTTTCAGGCAGCCGACTGGACGATAAACGCGCAGGAATAATCACTGTGAATTTCATGAATTCAATTCCAAATCGGTTAAAACACGCGCTTCGTTTTCTAACATAATCGGAATACCATCACGAATTGGAAATGCCAATTTTGCGGCTTTACTCCATAATTCTTGCTTATCCGCATGATATTGCAAAGCTTGTTTTGTTAGTGGACACACCAATAAATCCAAATATTTTTGTTCCATTTTTATGTTCCGTTATTTGCTGCCTGAAAAGTGTTTATTATCGCACGAAATATCAAAAATCGTTGTGTTGTTTACACTGTTTTTTCATATGACTGCGCTCAATGAAACCAATTATTGTTATTTTGAAATGCCTACAAAATTTTACTGTTATGGAGAGATAGGATAATTGTTAAGTTGCGATGGTTATTTGTTACTTGATTTAATAAGGCATTTAAAAATCCGTTCTCTGTGGCAAGGAAAATGTTTGGGTTGGTCGTTTTTCAAAAGTGGGATTTATCGGTGTTTTAAGCGACAAGTCTTTTTGTAAAATACCGCTTTTTTCTGGCATTTATTCATTAACAAATTAAATAAAATACCATTTAATCAAATCGTTATTTTAATGGTGAAACAAATGAAACCAATTTGTCATTCCAATGCAAAAAACAACAGTAAAAAAGCAATAGATTAAGCGATAGCAATCTTTTTCAGGCTGCCTAGAAGTTATTTTTTTTGTTGTCGTTCTTCCAAACTTCTGGCATAAAATTCGCCTAAACTTTCCAAGTTTGGCAATAATGGTGCTAACTCTGTTAAAGCTGCGGCGTAAACTTGTTGTTTGAAAGAAACTACTTCATCAATAGGTGCCCAATATTCATGCCAACGCCAATTGTCAAATTCGGGTTGATGTGTGGCGCGTAAAAAAACATCTTGGTCTTGCCCCATAAAACGCAATAAAAACCAAATTTGTTTTTGCCCACGATAAGAACCACGGCATTCTTTTTGAATCCAGTGGTTTGGTACATCATAACGCAACCAATCACGTGTTCTTCCGAGAATTTTAACGTGTTCAGGCAGCAAGCCTGTTTCTTCTAATAATTCACGATACATCGCTGTTTCAGGACTTTCTCCTGGTTTGATGCCACCTTGTGGAAATTGCCAAGCGTGTTCACGTATGCGCTTACCCCAAAAAATTTTATTTTCTTGATTGGCTAAAATGATGCCCACATTGGGACGATAACCTTCTCTATCGAGCATCGTCTTTCCTTAAATTCAAAACGCCCCATTTTCCCATAAAACAAGGTTTGCCGACAATGCTTGTATTTTTGTAATTCAAAGAAATCAATAAAAATAAGAGAGTTATGCACCAGAAACACAGTTTATCCACAGATTTATCCACAGATTTTATGCTCAATGTGAAAAAACAATCATTTAATGCTGCCTGAAAAGGGCGTTATATAAAATCTATAAACTACAATGAGTTATATTTTATTCTTAAGTAAAAAAATCATTGTATAAGTATTGGCTTTGCGGTAAAGTTTTTCTCTTTGTGTAGAAACTGGACATATCCATGAAGGGCGATATTGGTGTTATTGGTTTGGCGGTGATGGGGCAGAACCTTATTTTGAATATGAATGACAATGGTTTTCGTGTGGTGGCGTTTAACCGAACCGTTTCCAAAGTGGACGATTTTTTAAAAGGTGCTGCACAAAATACGAATATTATGGGTGCGTATTCGCTGCCTGAATTGGTGCAAAAGTTAGATAAACCACGCAAAATTATGTTGATGGTGCGTGCAGGCAGCATTGTTGATGAAATGATTGAGCAACTTGTGCCGTTGTTGGACAAGGGCGATGTGATTATTGATGGCGGTAATACGCATTATGCGGATACCAATCGGCGTTGTGCGTTGTTGGCGCAAAAAGGAATTTATTTTATTGGTGCAGGGATTTCTGGCGGTGAAGAAGGGGCGCGTCATGGTCCTTCTATTATGCCAAGCGGACATCAGGAAGCTTGGGCATTGGTGAAACCAATATTTCAAGCGATTGCGGCAAGAACACCGCAAGGTGAATCGTGTTGTGAATGGGTGGGTGCAGATGGCGCAGGTCATTTTGTGAAAATGGTACACAATGGCATTGAATACGGTGATATGCAGTTGATTGGTGAAGCGTATCACTTTATGAAAGATGGCTTGGGTATGAATGAGCGCGAAATGCACCAAGTGTTTGATTCTTGGCGCAACACGGAGTTGAATTCCTATTTGATTGATATTACCAGTAAAATTTTGACGTATCTTGACCAAGATGGTGAACCTTTGTTGCAAAAAATTGTGGATAGAGCAGGGCAAAAAGGAACAGGGAAATGGACAAGTATCAATGCGTTGGATTTGGGTGTTCCGCTGACTTTAATTAGTGAAGCAGTGTTTGCACGGAGTGTGTCTTCTTTTAAGGAAGAACGCGTTGCCAATGAAGAACGTTTTCAACATCGTATTGAAACCATTTCAGGCAGCCGTGAAGAATGGTTGGAAGCTTTGCGACAAGGTTTGTTGGCAGCAAAAGTGATTTCTTATGCACAAGGTTTTATGTTGATGCAAGAAGCCAGTAAACAATTTAATTGGCAGTTAAATTGTGGCAATATTGCATTGTTGTGGCGTGCAGGTTGTATTATTCGTAGTGTATTTTTGACAAATATTCGTGATGCGTATCAGAAACAGCCTAATTTAACGTGGTTGGGCGAAGATGAATATTTTTATAAGCTGTTGCAAAACGCCTTGCCTTCTTGGCGTAAAGTACTTGCCAAAGCCATTGAAATTGGTTTACCAATGCCGTGTATGACTTCTGCACTGACTTTTCTAGACGCTTACACTTGCGCCCAGCTGCCTGCAAATCTTTTGCAAGCACAACGCGATTATTTTGGTGCGCATACTTATGAACGCGTTGATGCACCACGTGGACAAATGTTTCACACCAATTGGACAGGAACAGGTGGTGATGTTTCGTCCAGCAGTTACCAAGTCTGATTTTTTGCATTAAACACTTTGTTATAGGAGTATCAAAATGGGGTGGTTTTCTTCCAAAGACGACGATTTCTTTTTGGCAACCATTGTTCCTAACGATGTCAAAATTGAACGTTATTTAGGTATTGTTAACGGCGAAGCCATTATTGGTGCGAACATTTTTCGTGATATGTTTTCCAGCATTCGTGATGTTGTTGGCGGTCGTGCGGGCGGATATGAACGCGCGTTGGCAGGCGCACGAGATGAAGCTTTAAACGAACTCAAACAAGCTGCCAAAGAATTGGGTGCAAATGGCATTATCGGTATTGATTTTGATTATGAAGTTTTGGGCGAAACCAACGGTATGATGATGGTGTGTGTCAGTGGTACAGCCGTCAAAATAAGCTAATCTTTTTTCAGGCAGCCTTATGTTTTTGCATCGCCTTATTGAAGCACATTGGCGCAAGCCAAACCCCTATTTAACGTGGTTTCTTGCACCCTTGTCGCGTTTATTTGCTTTTATGGTCAACAAACGCCGTCAAAAATATCTTTCAGGCAGCCTGAAAAGTGAAGCACTGTCTTGTCCTGTTGTGGTTGTTGGTAATTTACACGCTGGCGGTACGGGTAAAACACCGATAACTTCTGCCTTGATTAGCGCGTTGCAAGCGCGTGGTGTAAAAGTCGGTGTCATCAGTCGTGGTTACGGCAGAACACTGAAAGACATACATATATTGCATTCAGGCAGCTATGCAACACAAGCAGGCGATGAGCCACTGATGTTGTTTCGGCAAACGGGTGTTCCCATTGCTGTGGGGGCAAATCGTATTCAGGCAGGCAAAGCTTTATTGGCAGCCAATCCAGACATTCAACTGATTTTAGCAGACGATGGTTTGCAACATTACGCGATGGCGCGAGAGATAGAAATTTGCGTATTTCCCCAAGCAGATTTGGCGAAAACCCATTTAGATGTGTTGCCAAACGGTATTTTGCGTGAGCCACTTTCGCGTTTACAAACCGTAGATTTTATCGTTATCAGCAATGGCGAAGAAAGCAACAGAACACAAGCGGTACAACAATTTTCGCTGCCTGAAAACATCAAAGTGTTTTACAGTCAAACGCAAACAGCTTTACCTTATCGTTTTACCAAGCCCAATGAAATCTGGCATTCAGGCTGCCTGAAAACAGGGCAAACTTGCGCAGCCATTGCAGCCATCGCCAAGCCTGAACGTTTCTTTAATACTGTAAAAAATATGGGTTTTGCGTTACAAGAAACGCGCACGCTGCCTGACCATCGTCCTATTTCATTAGCCGATTTACCGCAAGCCGATGTGGTTTTTATCACTGAAAAAGATGCTGTAAAACTTCCTAAAAACGCACCCAATCACATTTGGGTACTCCCCATCAAAGCACATATTGAACCTGATTTGGCACAAGAAATTTTAGCAAAACTCAATATTCAGGCAGCCTGAATACCATAAAAAACTCGTCATTCTGAACTTTCCGTAGGAATTTGTATTCAGAATGACGAGTAATAAATAATAGGTTCTGTATACCTTAAGCTAAATGATTTTATCCCTTATTTGCTTGCATATTTTCAATAAATTTATCAAATAAATACGCTACATCATGAGGACCTGGTGAAGCTTCTGGGTGTCCTTGAAATGAGAAAGCAGGGCGGTCGGTTAAAGAAATGCCTTGCAATGAGCCATCAAACAAAGATTTATGAGTAACTTCCACATTTTCAGGCAGGCTGCTTGCTAATACTTCAAAGCCGTGATTTTGTGAAGTAATCATCACTTTTCCTGTGTATAAGTCTTGCACAGGGTGGTTCGCACCGTGATGACCGAATTTCATTTTGCCTGTTTTCCCACCTAATGCCAAGCCCAAAAGTTGGTGTCCCAAGCAAATACCAAACAAGGGAATTTTTTTCTCTAAAAAAGTTTGAATAGCAGAAATAGCATAATCACAAGGTTCTGGGTCGCCAGGACCATTAGACAAGAAAATACCATCAGGATTCATTGCCAACACTTCGTTTGCAGGCGTGGTGGCAGGGACAACCGTTAAATGACAACCACGTTCTGCCAACATTCTTAAAATATTGGTTTTGACACCAAAATCATAAGCAACCACTTTATAAGGTGTTTTTTCAGGCTGCCTGAAACCCTCGCCCAAACGCCATTCACCTTCTTGCCATTCATAAGCTTTTTGGCAGGTAACTTCTTTTGCCAAGTCTTTGCCCACCATAGAGCCAAATTCAGCGATTAATTGTTGTGCTTGTTCAATGGTGGCATTTTCACCTGTTAAAATCGCCCCAGCTTGCGCCCCTTTATCACGTAAAATGCGCGTCAAACGGCGTGTATCAATGTCGGCAATGGCAACGGTTTTATTGCGGATTAAATATTCTTGCAAACTTTCTTGTGCGCGAAAATTGCTGTGTAATACAGGTAAATCGCGAATAATTAAACCAGCAGCACAAACGTGGTCGCTTTCCACGTCTTCATTATTGGTGCCAACATTGCCAATATGCGGATAAGTTAAGGTAACAATTTGTTTGGTATAAGAGAGGTCTGTTAAAATTTCTTGATAGCCTGTCATTGCTGTGTTGAACACGACTTCGCCAGATGTGTTGCCTTGAAAACCAACGGATTTTCCGTGAAAAACACTACCATCTGCGAGAACAAGTAAAGCAGGGGTAAACATTAAAATGCTCCTGATTGATATTTTTGTATGATTACATTGCAGGCTGCCTGAAAAGCGGCGTGCATAATATAGTGGACAAAGTTTGCATAAACCTTGCTTAAAAAAAAACACGCGACAACAGTTGTTTTCTGCGAAGCGTGCTTTCTTAATTCGGCTAAACCGTGAAAGCAAGCCATTTTAATTAAATTTGTGAATACTGGCAAGGGGTGTGTTTTTCTAATCGTTTAAGAAAATTATTTAAGTATTTGTTTTTATATCAATATAAACCATTTGGGCTGCCTGAAAATGAAAAAAATTATTTTGATTGCAACGATTTTATTAACAAGTGCCTGTGCGGCGCACAATCCCAATATGACAACGCGCCAAAAAGTGATTTATGGTGCCAACATTATTGTGTATACCCCGCTTTGTCTTTTGTATGGTATTTGCCCTGATATTAGTGAAGATGAATAGGTTTCAATTTACGAAAATTTTTCCAATCAATGACATTGTTGCGCCAACATTTTCACATTGCCGTTTTTGGCGCGTGCAAGAATTATGATGCCTACACAGATAATGGGAAAATGAGCATTTAGGTTTTTGTGTGCTGTTTTCAGGCTGCCTGAAATGCGTAAAAAAGCCTATAATAGCGAGCTTTGTTTTTCATTCAGTGTTCTTGTATGTTACCCTTACCCAGTTTACCTAAAAATGCCAAAAGTATGCGTCGCCGTTTAAATTGGTGGCCACCTTTGTTTTTTACGGGCATTCAAATTACGTATTTATCTGATGATTACACACACTGCAAAGCGCGTTTGCGCAATTGGTTTAGCACCAAAAATATTCACGGCACACAATTTGGTGGCAGTTTATTTGCAATGACTGACCCCATTTATGCAATGATTTGTAACTGTATTTTTGGTGAAAAACACTATGTGTGGGATAAATCCGCCAGTATTGAATACATAAAACCTGCGTATGGTGAAGTGTATTTGGATTGCCAAATCAGTCCAGAAGAAGTGGCAGAGATTACAGAAAAAACCAAAGACGGACAAAAATATTGTCCAGAGTTTACTGTTCGCGTGTTTGATGCCAACAATGAAACCGTTGCCATTGCTAAACGCACCATTTATATTCGTTTGAAAAAAGAATACCGTCCGTAGTTTGAAAAAAATGGGCAGCGTTTCTTAAAAATAAGGAGCAAAAATGAACATCAATATTCAAAATCTTCAAGTGGGCAACCAATTACCTTTTGTTTTGTTCGGCGGCATCAACGTATTGGAAGACTTGGATTCTACTTTGCGTGCAGCTGAACATTATGTCAACGTTACGCAAAAATTAGGCATTCCTTATGTTTTCAAAGCTTCGTTTGACAAAGCCAATCGTTCATCGGTGCATTCCTATCGTGGCGTAGGGCTGGAAACAGGTTTAGAAATTTTTGCCAAAGTTAAACAAGCGTTTGGTTGTCCCATTATTACTGATGTTCACGAACCTTATCAATGCGCACCAGTTGCTGAAGTAGTGGACGTATTGCAGCTGCCTGCATTTTTGGCGCGTCAAACCGATTTGGTACGTGCAATGGCAGCAACAGGCGCAGTGATTAACGTTAAAAAACCACAATTTTTAAGCCCATCACAAATGAAAAACATTGTGGAAAAATTCCAAGAAGCAGGCAATGAACAAGTTATTTTGTGTGAACGTGGCACACAATTTGGTTACGATAATTTGGTTGTGGATATGCTTGGTTTTGGCGTGATGAAAAAGACTTGTCAAAATATTCCCATTATTTTTGACGTTACCCATTCTTTGCAACAACGCGATTCAGGTTCTGCCGCATCAGGAGGTCGCCGCAGTCAAGTATTAGATTTAGCTTTGGCAGGTATGGCAACAGGTTTAGCAGGCTTGTTTTTAGAAAGCCACGAGAACCCAGATAAAGCACGTTGCGATGGTCCAAGTGCTTTGCCATTAGCTTTATTAGAAGATTTTCTAACACGCGTTAAAGCCGTAGATGATTTGGTTAAATCGTTTGCACCATTGGCAATTAAATAAGTTGTGTTATCTCACAAATATTCAGGCAGCCTGAAAACCTACATTTACTTGTCTAAAAAGGAGTTTACGATGCGATTATTATTAGCCATATTTTTGCCATTATGGTGTTTTTACCATAGGCAGACCGATTGCAGGCATTATTTGTT
>JAFSQZ010000026.1 GCA_017446355.1 Neisseriaceae bacterium | reverse complement strand
CGGTAACACGGTTAAACCGTATAAGGTAACGCGTTCACTGGCAATGACTTCGCCACGTTTTTGTTCCCAATGTGGTTCAAAATAATGATAACGCACCAAATGTGGGGTTTCTTGTTCAATCCATTCAGGTTGGATAATGGCAACATCGCGTGCATAAAGTTTTGATGTTTCGGTTAATTCTGCTGCCATCACCCATTTGGGTTTGCTTTTAAACAGCGCGGAAGTGGGAAATAAGTAAAAATGACTACCACGTGCGCCTGTGTAATCGTGGTTTTCAGGCGATTTTAAGCCAATATTGGCAATTAAACCCGTTAATAACGCACGATGAATTTGTTCGTAACTGGTTTCTTTTTTGGCTTTGATGTTGGCGCGATGATGTTTTTTATCCAATTGTTTTTGTTTGAATTTAGCGGATAAATCAAAGTCTTCTGTGATGTCCGTTTGGTGAAAGACAGATAAATTTTCAGGCTGCCTGAATGCTTGTTCTCGCGTGGTTAAACCCATTTCCACCGCAATATCCGTTAATTGATGATGCAGCTCGCGCCATTCACGCATACGCAAATGCGATAAGAAATATTGATGACACCATTGAATCAATTGTTTATTGGATAATTTTTTATCGCGTTCACGTTGGAAACTGTCCCAAATATTCAGATAAGTTAAAAAATCCGATTGCTTATCGGTAAAACGTTCGTGCGCTTTATTAGCGGCTTCACGAAGTTCCAAAGGACGTTCGCGTGGGTCTTGAATGGACAGAGCTGCAACAATGATTAACATTTCTGCAACACAATGGTGTTTTTTTGCTGCCAACAGCATTCGTGAAATTTTAGGGTCAATCGGCAAACGCGCCATTTGTTCACCGAGTTTGCTTAATTGATTGCGTTCATTAACGGCTCCCAATTCTTGCAAAACTTGAAAACCATCATTGATATAGCGTTGGTCTGGGGCTTCCAAAAAAGGAAATGCTGCAACATCACCCAATTTTAAGGCAGCCATACGCAAAATCACCGCCGCTAAATTGCTGCGAATAATTTCAGGGTCGGTAAATGCAGCACGTTGTTCAAAATCTTCTTGTGAATACAAGCGAATACACACGCCAGCAGAAATGCGTCCACACCGTCCTGCACGCTGTTTTGCTGCTGCCTGCGAAATTTTTTCAACGTGTAATTGTTCTACTTTTGCACGAGCCGAATAACGTTTAACACGCGCCAAGCCTGTGTCAATCACATAACGAATACGTGGTACCGTCAGCGAAGTTTCCGCCACGTTGGTTGCCAAAATAATTCGTCTGGTTTGGTCTTTGGGGTGGAAAATTTTATGTTGTTCTTGTGTAGATAAACGCGCAAAAAGTGGCAAAATTTCATCATTTTTGCGCAGTGGCGATTTACGCAAAGCTTCTGCGGCTTCACGAATTTCACGTTCACCTGCCAAAAACACCAAAATATCGCCTTGTCCCAAATGTGCTAACTCGTCAGCCGCATCAACAATTGCATCGGCTAATTCTATTTCCGCTTCATCTTCATCAGTTTCGTGCAAAGGACGGTATAACACGCTCACAGGATACGTGCGTCCACTGACTTCAATAATAGGGGCGTGATGAAAATGCTCTGAAAAACGATGCGCATCAATGGTTGCAGACGTAATAATCACTTTTAAATCAGGACGTTTTGGTAAAAGCTGTTTCAGGTAGCCTAAAAGAAAATCAATATTCAGGCTGCGTTCATGGGCTTCATCAATGATAATGGTGTCATATTGATTGAGAAAACGGTCGGTTTGCGTTTCCGCTAATAAAATACCGTCTGTCATCAATTTAATAAACGATTGTGAAGACGTTTCATCATTAAAACGTACTTTATAACCAACGGCTTGTCCTATTTCACTGTTTAACTCTTCGGCAATACGTTCTGCCACCGAACGTGCAGCCAAACGGCGTGGTTGCGTATGCCCAATCAAACCCGCTACACCACGTCCCAGCTCTAAACAGATTTTAGGAATTTGCGTGGTTTTCCCTGAACCTGTTTCACCACAAATAATGGTTACCTGATGTTGTGCGATGGTTTCACGAATGCTTTCAAGTTTTGTATGAACAGGTAAACTGCCATCAAAAGTAGGTGTGGGAAGTTGGTTTAAACGCTTTAAAAAAGTTTGGTGAGATTGTTGATATTTGCGTTGTACTGTTGCTAATCCGCCATACTTTTCAGGCTGCCTGAACGCTTTTTTTAAATAGTGAACGTCTTTTGCTAAAACTTGTTGCCAATTAGGTTTCAAAGTATACCCCTTAACACAGTGCAGGCAGCCTGAAAACAACATTAAGGCTGCCTGAAAAGAAAAATGTTACAAAAATGTTACATCGTTTCGCGTTGGCGTTTTTTTAATTTGGTTTTAATGCGATTTTGCTTTAAAGGCGATAAATATTCCACAAATAATTTTCCAGCCAAATGATCCAATTCGTGTTGAATACAAATCGCCAAAAGTCCATCAGCTTCCAAAGTTTGCGCATTGCCATCAATATCTTGATAAGTCAAAGTAACCGTTTTGGCACGGCTAACAGTGTCATAAATGCCAGGAACCGATAAACAACCTTCTTCGTAAGTGGTTTCACCATCTTTATGAGTAATGGTTGGGTTAATCAACACCAGCAATTGATTGCGTTCTTCGCTCACATCAATCACCACAATTCTTTCGTGAATATCCACTTGTGTGGCGGCTAAACCAATTCCTTTTGCGGTGTACATCGTTTCCGTCATATCCGCAACAATTTGTTGAATACGTGCATCAATTTTCTCAACAGGTTGAGCAATAATATGTAAACGCTCATTAGGGTGAGTCAAAATGGACAACAAAGCCATAAAATTTCCTCTCTCAATTAAAGAATTTTTTATCAAAGTTTAAAGAATTTTTTCTCAAAGTGTGGCATACTTGCATTTTTCTTAACACGTTTTTGCATAAAACTAGCCGAAAAGTTGTGAAATGCACTATCATTACGGCTGTCGTAAAATATGTTATTCCAGAACGGAAAGGTCTGCAAATGAAAAAGTCTATTATAACCTTGCTTTGTGCAGCAAGTATGATTATTTCAACCCCAAGCATCGCTGAAACTTTGCGCATTAAGAAAAACGCTCCAGCGCGTTACACGGTAAAAAAAGGGGACACCTTGTGGGGTATTTCGGGTAAATATCTCTATCGTCCTTGGAAATGGCCCAAATTATGGCAAATCAATCGTAACAAAATCAAAAACCCACATTTAATTTATCCAGGACAAGTTTTGGTGTTGCGCTATGTCAATGGTCGTCCTGTTTTAGGCGTAGAAGGACGCGGTGGTATTCCAACCATCAAACTTTCACCAAAAGTACGCGATGATGGTTCAGGCTACGGCATTAACACCATAGACGTAGATTTTTACAAAATGTTTATGAAACATCCTCAATTCGTTACAGGCGAGGATTTCTTACAAAAAACTGCGCGTATTGTTGCAGGACCTGATGGTCGTACTTTGTATACCATTGGTGATCGCATTTATGCCGATGGTATTACGCAACACGGCGACTATCTCATTTTCCGTGTTAAAAACGCTTTGAAAGATCCTAGAACACAACAAAATTTGGGACAATTAGTAGAGTTTGTGGGTGAAGCCAAAACTTTATCAACACCTGATTCTGCACTGTCTCATCGTTCAGCAGAAGCGCGCGAAGCATTGTTGGCAAACGAGTATTACGCCGAAACAGATGAAAAATATTTCAGCGATACAAAAAATGGTATGACAGCTGTTCGCACAGCGCAACCTTTAATGATTACTCAAGGTGTTGCCGAAATCACAAAACACGATTATTTAATTCCTAAACCAGAAGGTTTAAACAGTTTTAATTTTATGCCACACGAGCCTAGTCAATCTGTTCAAGCCGATATTATTGACATTATGGAAGGTATTAGCGAAAGCGGTACCATGCAAACGATTATTCTCAATAAAGGTGTGAATGATGGCGTTGATCGTGGCACTGTTTTAGGTGTATACAAACGTAGTCGTGTTATTCAATCTCCTTGGGGTGGTGCAACAAGTAATAATCCAAAAGAAGAGCCAACTCGTCTTGTGAATACACCAGTAGAAGAAATTGCTTTGGCAATGGTGTATCGTGCGGGTAGAAATGTTTCTTCTGCCATTATCTTGGAGAGCGTTAAATCTGTGAGCAAAGAAGATTTACTGGCAGAACCAGGTCGTGATTTGGATACATTAGGTACAAGCCAAAGAATCCCAAAACCTGAATTTTTGAAATTTGAGTAAGTTAAAGTGAAAAAGCACGAACAGTTTTTGTTCGTGCTTTTTTTATTTTCAGGCTGCCTGAAACCTTTGCAAAACTTGTCATTCTGAACTTTTCGCAGAAAAGTGAAGAATCTCATTCTTTGTTTTATAAAGATTTTTCCCGTTCACTTCGTTCAAGGTCAAAATGACGAATAATAAAAAGTAGTGTTTTAAAAAGGTTTCAGGCTGCCTGAAACTTTGGTAAATCTGGTTTGGCGTGTCATTGTTTTGAACGAAACATTAAGCAAGAATGTTAGATTCTTTGTTTTGTTGCACTTTATTCAGATTATTTAGAATAACGAGTTTTGCAAGGATTTTTATTTTTTATACCAGTACATTTTGTGGTGTGCCTGCTATAAAACCATTGATATTATCTTGTAAAATTTGCACCATTCTGTCCAAAGCATTATCGCCAGCCCAAGCAATATGTGGTGTTACAATTAAATTTGGCAAATGTGATAACAAAGGATTGCCATCACGTGGTGGTTCCTGACTTAATACATCAAAACCAGCACCGCCTAATTGTCCATATTTTAAGGCAGCTAAAACGGCTTGTTCATCTGCTAAACCGCCTCGTCCCAAATTGATTAAAATGGCTTGTGGTTTCATTATTTGCAACTCATTTTCACCAATTAAATGATACGTTTGTTCGTTTAATGGACAATTTAAAGAGACGACATCTGCTTGTTTTAAGGCTGCCTGAAAATCGGTGTAACCTTCACGCACCATATCAGCGTTTTTATGTTCTCCCCAAATAATCTTCATTCCCAAAGTTTCGGCGTAATGAGCAAGCGTTTTGCCAACATTACCACGTCCAAAAATGGTTAAAGTTTTGCCGTTTACATTACGAATAGGGGCAGAAAAATGCGTAAAATGGGCTGATTTTTGCCAAAAACCAGCACTAACATCACGTGTATAAGCAGGTAAATTGCGCATTAAAGCCAAAATCATCATTAGAGCATGTTCGGCAACGCTATCGTTGCCATATGCAGGTACATTGCATACGGTAATACCGCGTGTTTTAGCAGCTTCTATGTCTACATTATTAAATCCTGTGGCACAAACCGCAATTAACTTTAAATTAGGTGCTGCGTCCATTTCTGTTGCACCCATATAAACTTTATTGGTTAATACAATATCTGCATTGGCGATGCGTTCACACGTTTCTTCTGGTGATGTATACGCAAAATCTTGCCATTGATAAGGGAAATTAAATTGCAATTGACGTGGTAAAGTGGCACTGTCTAAAAAAACAATATTCATTTGGGTTCCTAGTTGGTTAACTTATTGAAATATTTGCGAAATCTATTTTTATCATTCATCAATAACGTTTTGCGAAAATTTTTCTTATTAAAAAATAATGTTGAATTTATTGTTTTTTATTCAGAATGATGCGTTTTGCAAAGGTTTATAAATAAAAACGCATCATTCATTGTTTGGTGTGATGCAACAATGAATGATGGTTTTTCAGGTTTTTTAAGGTGTTTATCAACAATGTTAATGGTGTTTGTGATTTGATTTTTTATGGTCTTTTTTCACCCCATTTTTTTTGGCATCATCTTTTTTAAAGTGTTCTTTGTGTTCACCGTGTTTTTTCTTGTTTTTATGTTGCCAAGATTTATTGTCGTTGAACTTATTGTAAGTATTTTTGGTTTTGGGTTTATGTTTGGCGTTTTTATTGCGTTTGCGCGTGGGTTCTAAACCTTCAATCAGTATTTCAGGCAGCTTACGTTTGGTGTAACGCTCAATTTTGTGAACCGTTAAATATTCATTCACTTCTGCAAAACTAACTGCTAAACCACTGCGTCCTGCGCGTCCTGTGCGTCCGATGCGGTGTACATAATCTTCGGCGTGTTTGGGTAAATCGTAGTTGATGACGT